>JBBQLI010000026.1:0-30771 GCA_038327765.1 Candidatus Limnocylindrales bacterium
GCGGTTCGAACTCGGGCATATGGCCGACCGGCGTGCCGAGGAGCTCTCGAAGGGGAACCAGCAGAAGGTCCAGTTCATCGCCGCGGTCCTGCACCGACCGCGGATCCTGCTCATGGATGAGCCCTTCACGGGACTCGATCCGGTCAATCTGGGGATCCTGCGCGACGCGTTCCTCGAGTTGCGCGACGACGGTCGAACGCTGGTCTTCTCCACGCACCAGATGGAGACCGCCGAGTCACTGTGCGAGACCGTCGCGATCGTGGACCGCGGCCGGGTGGTGGCGGGGGGGACCGTCGGCGAGCTCAAGCGGGCCAGCGGCAGGCGGACCGTGCGCCTGGCGCTGGACGGCGAGATCGCACCGCCGTGGCTGGCTGGCCTCCCGGGCGTCACGACCGTTCGGCCAGGCCCCGGATACGCGGAACTCACCCTGACCATCGGCGCCGAGCCGGGCGCGGTGCTGGCCGCGGTGGTCGGGCGTGGTGCGTCGGTGACGCGCTTCGAGCTCGCCGAACCTTCGCTCGAGGCGATCTTCATCGAACACGTGGGACGACCGCCGCACGTGGATACCTCCGGCGGGGCGGACGCTCACTCGCGCCAGGCATCCGTCGGGGGCGTGGCATGAGCCCAGGCACGCCGCCGGCGAGCGTTCGATCCGACCCGCTGTTCCCCAACGTGGCGATCGTCGCCAGGCGCGAATACCGTGACCGGCTGCGAAGTCGCCTGTTCATCGGCTCGACGATCGTGCTGATGATCCTCGCGATGGTCGTGGCGCTGGCCCCGGTCGGGCTGCGCTACCTGGATCAACGGACCGTCACCAAGATCCTGGTCGTGGCTGACGACTCCGTGTTGGCGACCCGGGCGGTCACGATCACCGATGGTCTGCTCAATCAGCCACCGGACGGCGTCGACCTCGCGACCTGGCAGAAACCGTTCCGCGTCGAGCGTTTCGACGACGTCGACGCCGCAGATGCGTACCTCTCCTCTGGCCAGGTGGCCGGCGTGATGCTCGTCAGTCGCGCCTCCAGCGGCCAGATCCATGTCGTCCTTCGGACCGCGGCCTCGACCGACAGCGTGCGCAACCAGCTCGTCGGCTTCGCGGCCGTGGCGATCGGGATCCTGGACTGGACTGCCAGCCTGCCGCCAGGTTCCCAGCTCGGTGCGTTCCAGACCCCGGTCTTCAGCGTCGAGCCTATCGACGGGGCCACGAACGGAGGCAAGCCGGTCGATCCGCTCGAGATGGCGAATCGGAGCCTGCTCGGGACCGTCTTTGTCGTCCTGATGCTGCTCACGATCATGATCTACGGCATGTGGGTCGCCACCGGCGTCGCCACCGAGAAGACCAGCCGAGTCATGGAGCTGATGATCAGCGCTGCCTCGCCGCGACAACTGCTGATCGGCAAGGTGGTCGGGATCGGTGGGGCGGGCCTGACGCAGTACGTCGTCATCGCTCTCCCCGCGCTCCTGGTCCTCGTGTTCCAGCGCCCGATCGCGGAGTTCGTGCTTGGCCCCGGCGGGCTCGCGAACGCGCCATTCAGCGGTTCCCTCACGCCGGACCTGCTGCTGGCCTATGGCGGGTTCTTCCTGCTCGGGTTCACGCTGTACGCGTTCGTCTACGCGGCAGTCGGGTCGTTCGTGAGTCGCCCGGACGACCTGCAGACGCTCTCGCTGCCACTCAGCCTGTTCGCGATGGCCGGGTACCTGTCGGCGCTCGGCGTGCTGCTCGGCGGCGGTGGTGGGATCGTGTCGCGGGTGGCGTCGTTCGTCCCGCCGCTCAGCCCGTTCGCGATGCTGGCGCGGCTGATGGTCGGTCGGGTTGAACCGTGGGAGGTGGTCGTGTCGGTCGCGGTGCTGCTGATCGCGATCGTGGTGACCGCATTCGCGGCAGTGCGCATCTATGCGACGGGCGTGCTGCTCTACGGGCAGCGTCCCGGGATCCGGGCCTTCATCGCCGCTGCCCGACGAGGCGGGTAGGACGGCGGGACTCGGGACCGGCGTCAGCTGTCGTCGAGCAGCGGCAACCGACTGATCAACGCCAGGACCGGCGCCGTCGCTACGGCCGGTTCGAGAAGCGTGCCGTCGGCCGCAGTCCCCGTCCCGTGCGAAGCCATCCCCGGGATCGCAGGCACGAACCGCCAGAGCCGGCTGCGGATCCCCGGCAGGTACGGGCTCATCCGCTGGCGGGCGAGGATCCCGGCGATCCCCTGCGCTACGGCGGCGTCGTACAGGGCGCGACCTTCGGTCGCGATCGCGGGTACGGCCACCACCTCGTCGCCGGGCCGCAGCACTCGACGAAGCGCTTCGCGCCGCTTGATCAGGGGCTGGTTGAGCAGCGACCGACCGTCGAGATGCAGCAGGTCGAGGGCGAGGAACGCCACGGGCCGCTCGCCTTCGGCCCCGTTCGCGCCCCCACCCGCGCCCCCGCGCGCGATCCGCGCCTCAAGGGCGGCCGCATCGGCACGACCCGCGCCATCGACCACGACCAGCTCCCCATCGAGGATCGCCGACCGTGCCGCCAGGCGGACGGCCAGGCCGGCCAGCTCGGGGAGTGCCGCGGTCAGGTCCACCCCATCCGAATCGGCGATCCGTACCGCACCATCGCCCGGGACCTCTGCTGGTCCCACCATCACGAGGGCGCGGACGCCGCCCCACCATGGCTCGAAGAGGTGCTCGTCGGAGTCGAACGGCTCGGACAGCAGCTTCGGCAGCATCGGACGCAGGTCGGGCAGTTCCGGCAGGAGGTCGATCTCGAGCCGCAGCGACAGCTGGTCGGGCATCGTCGATCGATGGTAGCCCCGCTAGACTTGCAACGTCCCGCACCCCGAGGTCTATCCGTGCCGCGTCCCCCGCGCCCTGACGATCTGTATCGACTCCGGATCGCGACCGACCCCACGCTCTCGCCGGACGGTCGCTATGTCGCCGTGTCGGTCGAGACGGTCGCGCCCGGGTACGACCAATACCGGGCCGCGATCTGGCTTGTGCCGACCGGCGACACGGATGGCGCTCCGCGCCAGTTCACGATCGGTGCGCGACGGGACGCCCACCCGCGCTTCTCGCCCGATGGACGGACGCTCGCCTTCCTGTCTGACCGCCGGCCACTCATCGAGGAGGAGCCGTCCAGGCCGAGCGACCCGAAGGATCGCGAGGACGTGGTCCAGGTCTATCTCCTGCCGCTCGGCGGCGGCGAGGCACAGCGGCTGACCGACCTGCCCCGCGGCGTCCGCGGGTTCGAATGGTCGCCCGACGGTTCGCGGCTGGTGGTCCTGTCGAGTTCGCACGCGGCCACCCGCGACGAGGACCTCAGGCGGCGCGGACTGGACGGCACGCGCGAGCCGGGGACGCCACCGCCGTCGGACTACCGGTTCATGGATCGGCTCGACTACATGCTGAACGGTGCCGGCTTCACGTACGACCGGATCGATCATCTTTGGCTCGTCGAGGTCGAGACCGGCGAGGCCACCCGGCTGACCGAAGGCCGCACCGCCGACCACGAGCCATCCTGGTCACCGGACGGCACCAGGATCGCCTTTGCGAGCGTGCGTCGCCGGGACGCGGACCTCGCGTCCCGGCCGGACATCCAGGTCGTCGACGTTGCCACTCGCGTCGTCACTCACGTGACCGCGGGTCCGGACTCGTTCTTCGGTGCGCCCGCGTGGCTGCCCGACGGCCGGACGATCGTGGCACTGGGGAATCGGCTGCCGGCGCGAGCGGGGAGTCGCAACGACATCTGGGCATTCGCCGCGGACGGGTCCGATGCCACGCCGCGCGGCGGTCGCAACCTGTCGGCACGTCATGACCTCATGCCAGGTTCGGGGATGAACAGCGACGTCGCCCACGGCGAGGCGGCTCGTCTCGTGGTCAGCGGCGACGGGCGGTCGATCCTGTTCACGGCTCCGATCGCGGGCGCCTACGAGCTGTGGCGCCTCGACGTCGGGAGCGGCTCCGTGGCCCGCCTGACGTCCGGCCACCACTACATCTCCGGCTGGGATGCCGCCACGATCGATGGACGCGGGCGCACCCGCGTGGCCTATCTCCGATCGACCCCGACCGAGCCGCCCGATGTCTGGGTGCTCGACGGGACCGGCGCCCGCGCTGTCCCGCAGCGCCGCTCGACGCTCAACTCGACGATCCTCGCCGAGCTGTCGTTGCGCGAGCCGATCGAGCGGCATGTCACGGTGGACGGGCGCGACATCCAGGGATGGCTGCTCCCCGCGGGCGACGGCGCGCGCCCGCTCGTTACCGAGATCCATGGCGGGCCGCACACCCTCTACGGCTGGTCACCGGTCTGGGAATTCCAGGTCCTGGCGGCGAACGGGATGAGTGTCTTCTACTCGAACCCGCGCGGCTCGGAAGGCTATGGCGAGGCATTCAACGACGCGAACCACCGCGATTGGGGTCCTGGCCCGATGCGGGACGTCCTCGCTGGAGTCGATTCGCTCGTGGCGGACGGTCTGGCCGATCCGGACCGACTCGGCGTGACCGGCGGGTCCTATGGTGGCTATCTCACGAGCTGGATCGTCGGGCACGACCAGCGATTCAAGGCGGCGATGACGTGCCGCTCCGTCAACGACATGGGGATGCTGTTCCTGACCGGCGATATCAGCGGCGGGGACTGGGCGACGCTGGAGTTCGATGCCGCCCCGTGGGACGCCCCCGAGTACTACCGTGAGATCTCCCCGTTGACCTACGCGCGGGCGATCCGTACGCCATTGCTGATCCAGCACTCGGAGCGCGACCTGCGGACGACCATCGGCCAGGCCGAAGCGCTCTTCACGGTGCTGCGCTCCCTGCGACGGCCCGTACGCCTGTTGCGGGTCCCCGAGGACACCCACGAACTGACTCGTTCCGGGACGCCGTTCCGGCGCATCGAGAATCTCGTGGTGGTCGCCGACTGGTTCCGCCACTTCCTCGTCGACGGCAAGCGGACGATGCCGCCACTCCCGAAGGTCCGCGGCGGCCGATAGGGGACACCACTCCCCACGGTCGGCCGCGGCCGCGCGGCGACCGCCACGTCCCGGCCCTTGCTAGCGATCGAGCAGGGCGAACCTGCGGCCGGCCAGCCAGGTCGAGGCAAGCATCAGCACACCGAGGATGGCCAAGATCGCCGGGGCGGGATCCGAGCTCGGTGCGGTCGTGGATTCGACGGTGTCGGTGGCGGGTGCACCGCCGGCCGAGCTGACCACGATGGTCCCGGTCATGGACGAGTGGATCGAGCAGTGGTAGGCGAACGAACCGGCGGTCGCGAAGGTGACCGATGCCGTCCCGCCGCTCGGGAGGGTCTGGTCGAAGCTGCCGTCGTCGGCCGTCACCGTATGCCCGGCACCACTCGAATTCGACCACGTGACCGTGTCCCCGACCTTGACCGTCGTGGTGGCCGGGAACGCGAATGATCCGACGCTGATGCTCGTCGTCGCAGCCAGTGTCGCCGAGACGCCGGCGCCCACGAGCAGCGTCGAGATCGCCACGGCCGTCATCCATCGCCAGATCGCTCGTCGCATCGGTCGCACCCTCCGTTCGACACCCGGATGGGCGCCCTCACCCCGCGATACGTCCTCGAGCGGCGACCGGTTCTCGGCCTTGTGCAAGGTCGAAGCGTCGCCTCGGCAGGCTCGCGGACCGGGTGTATCCTGCCGGTCCGATGACCGCCACTCGACGTCCCGACAGTGCCGCGCGGGACCGCGCGCACGCCTTGATCGCCGCCTGGGATGGGCGTCCAGGTCCGCTCGGCACGGTGCTCGGCCGAGTGACGGCAGTGGATCAGGTGGGCGTCGAGGAGCGAGTCGATTCGCTCAAGCGCCGGTCGATCAAGAAGGCCTCGAAGATGTGGGCCCTCGACCTTGCGATCCGGATGATGGATCTCACGACCCTCGAGGGAAAGGACACGCCAGGCAAGATCCGGGCGATGTGCGTCAAGGCGATGCGTCCGCAGCCGGGCGACCCGACGATCCCGTCGGTGGCGGCGGTGTGCGTCTACCCCGCGCTCGTCGCGGAGGCGAAAGCGGCCTTGCGCGGCTCCACCGTGAAGGTCGCCAGCGTCGCGACGGGGTTCCCGTCCGGCCAGACGTTCCGTGACATCAAGATCGCCGAGACGCGGGCCGCCGTCGATGCCGGCGCCGACGAGATCGACATGGTCATCGATCGCGGTGCATTCCTGTCGGGTGACTACCTCACGGTCTTCGAGGAGATCGTGGAGGTCAGGGAGGCGACCGGCGCCGCACACCTCAAGGTCATCCTCGAGACGGGTGAACTTGAGACCTACGACAACGTCCGGCGCGCGTCCGTGCTGGCCATGGCCGCCGGCGCCGATTTCATCAAGACGTCCACCGGCAAGGTCCAGCCTGCGGCGACGCTGCCCGTGACCCTGGTGATGCTGGAGGCGATCCGCGATTTCGAGCACGCCACCGGTCGTCAGGTAGGGATGAAGCCGGCCGGCGGGATCCGGACCGCCAAGGAGGCGATCCAGTACCTGGTCGTGCTGTACGAGACGCTCGGGCCGCGCTGGATGTCGCCCGACTGGTTCCGCTTCGGGGCCTCGTCGCTGCTCAACGATGTGCTGATGCAGATCGAGTTCCAGCGGACCGGCCGCTACCAGGACCCGGACCACTTCACGCTCGACTGACGCAGGGCGAGTCCAGCAACGGCGGGTCGCGCATTCGGGGTCGTGCGGGTCACCTGGCCCGCCAGCCATGACCTTTACGTCAACGTCAATGTGATCTAGCATTCCCGTATGCCCGACACCGCGTCCCCGTCGACGCTCCCACGCGCGAACGTTGAGGCGGGACCGGCACGCCTCCTGCGTATCCAGGAGGTCGCCGCGGAGGTCGGGCTCACGACGCGCTCGATCCGGTACTACGAGGAGATGGGCCTGCTCGAGCCGGCGGCACGCTCGGACGGCGACTATCGCCTGTTCGACCCATCGGACCTCGACCGCCTGCGCTTCATCAAGCGCCTCCGCGACGATGCCGGCTTCTCGCTCAGCCAGATCGGCCAACTCCTCGAGGACGAGGCCGCCCGAGAACGAAACCGCGAACGCCTGCGCACCACGACGGATCCGGACGAACGCCGGGCGATCCTGACCGACGCCCTCGGCCGGGTCGAACGCCAGCTCGAGACGCTCGACGCGAAGGCTGAGGCGCTCAACACGATGCTCGACGACGTCCGTGCTCGTCGCTTGCGTCTCCGCAGTCTCCTGGACGATCTCGACCGCGGCCCCGTCGTGACCGAGGCGTCACCTGCATCGGGGACCCGATGAGTACCGACGAGCGACGGATCCACTCCGCGGCGGGCGAGACCCGCGACGGCTATCGCTGGGTCGTCCTGGCCGTCACGAGTATCGGGGCGCTGCTCGCGTCGCTGACCTCGGGCACGCTCGTCATCGCCCTGCCGGACATCCTGCGCGACCTGCAGACCGACCTGTTCACGCTGATGTGGATCGTCGTGGGCTATACGCTCTCGGCCACGGTCCTCGTCCTCAACGCCGGCCGCATCACAGACCAGTACGGCAGGGCGCGCTCCTACACGTTCGGGTTCGCCCTGTTCACGCTGGCATCCGTGGCCTGCGCCATCGCCCCGAACTCGTTCCTGCTGATCGTGGCGCGCCTGATCCAGGGGATCGGTGGCGCGTTCCTCATGGCGAATTCGGCTGCGCTCGTCACCGATGCCTTCCCGCGACGTGAACTGGGCCGCGCGCTCGGCATCAATGCCATGGTGGTCGGCGCCGGCCTCATCCTCGGCCCGATCCTCGGTGGCTTCCTGACCAACTTCGGCTGGCGGACCGTCTTCTGGTTCAACCTGCCCATCGGCGTCGTCGGCACCATCGCCTCGGCGCGCTACCTGGTCGAACAGGGTCATCGCGTCAGTGGCCGCAGCGTCGACATCGCCGGGAGCCTTCTCTACTTCGTCGGTCTGAGCGGGCTGGTGACCGGCCTCGCGTTCGGCGGCATCTACGGCTGGGGCACGCCGTGGGTCATCGCGAGCTTCGCGGCGTTCCTCCTTGCCGCCCCGGTCTTCCTCTGGGTGGAGCGCCACCGCGCCGAGCCGCTCCTGGATCTCGACCTGTTCCGGAACCGGCTCTTCGCGCTGGGCAACCTCACCGGCCTGCTCAACGGCATCGCCCGCAATGGCGTCCTGTTTCTGCTGGTGTTCTATCTCCAGGGCGCCCGCGGCTACGACCCGGTGACGGCCGGTCTGCTGCTCGGTCCGTTGGCCATCGGCCTGCTGGTGCTGTCGCCGATCAGCGGCGCGCTCGCCGACCGGATCGGGTCGCGTCTGCTGGCCACGGTCGGGATGGTCGTGACCGCGATCGGTCTGGTCGGACTCACCACGATCCAGGTGGACACGCCGATCTGGCAGCTCGCCGTCTGGCAGCTGATCATCGGCGGCGGGTCGGGCCTGTTCAACTCGCCGAACACCAGCGCCGTGATGGGTGCCGTCCCTGCGGACAAACGGGGGATGGGCGCGGGTGCCCGGATGATGCTGGTGCAGACCGGGTTCGTGATCAGCATCGCGCTCTCGATCGGCCTGGTGGCGAGTGCGGTCGATCCGCAAGTCCTGCTGGCCATCTTCTCCGGCACCACGGTGGGGACCGGGTCGTTCGACATGGCCCCGTTCATCAGCGCCCTGCACATCGCGTTCGCGGTGGGCGTCATCGCGAGCCTCCTTGGAGCGCTCGTCTCGGCATTCCGGGGACCGCATCGCGCGCACGACGAGGAAGCGGTCGCGCGCGAGCCCGTCACCGCATGAACTCGACCAGTCGCGCCACGAGCGCCTTCCGCCACCGAAACTACCGCCTGTTCTTCGGCGGCCAGGCGATCTCACTGGTCGGGACATGGATGCAACAGGTCGCCCAGGCCTGGCTGGTCCTGACGCTGACCAAGGATCCGTTGTGGCTGGGCGTGGTGGCGGCAGCCCAGTTCTTGCCGATCATGCTCTTCGGGCTCTTCGCGGGCGTCCTCGCCGATTCGCTCCCGAAGCGCCAGACCTTGATCGTGACGCAGACCATCAAGATGGGTCTCTCGACCCTGATGGCGATCCTCGCGTTCTCGAACGCCGCTACGATCCCCATCCTCATCGTGCTCGCGCTGATCCTCGGGGTGGTGAACGCGGTGGACATGCCCGTCCGTCAATCGTTCGCAGTCGAGATGGTGGGCCGCGAGGATATCGCGAATGCCGTTGCCCTCAACTCCGCGATGTTCAATGGCGCACGCGTCGTCGGGCCTGCCGTGGCCGGGCTGACCATCGGTGCGGTCGGGGTCCCGTGGGCGTTCGTCGTGGATGCTGCCAGCTTCCTTGCGGTCCTGGTGGCGCTCATGGCGATGAGCGATGCGGACCTGTACTCAGCCCGTCGGATCGAACGTGCCCACTCCACCGGTGAGGTCATGACCCAGCTCCGGGAAGGCCTGTCCTTCGTCCGGACGACGCCCACCGTGCTGCTGGCGATGCTCGTCGTGGGTCTCGTCTCCGCCGTGGCGATGAACTTCAGCGTCGTCATCCCGCCACTTGCCGAGGGTGTCCTGCACAGCGACGCCTCCGGCTACGGATTCCTGATGGCGGCCTCCGGGGTCGGTTCGCTCCTGGCGGCGCTGTCGCTCGCGTTCGGCGGTCGGGCCAACCCGTCGCGGATCGCGATCGGCGCGGTCATCGTCGGCATCGGCGAGATCGTCCTGGGGCTCTCCGGCGTGTTCGCGTTCTCGCTGCTCGTGATGATCGCCGTCGGCTACGGCGCGATCCTGATGGCCGCAACGGCGAATACCACCATCCAGTTGGTGGTCCCCGACGGCCTGCGTGGTCGCGTGATGAGTGTCTACACCACGATCTTCGCCGGGTCGACGCCGATCGGCGGTCTCCTGATGGGTGGCATCGCGTCGTTCTACGGCGTGGCGGTCTCGCTCGTCGTGGGCGGCATCGTCGCGGCGATCATCGGGGTCGGCGCCATGGTGTGGGTCCGTCGCCAACGGCTTGACGAGGTGGTCGCCCGGGTGACCGGTGGCGATCGTCGGTCAGCGCGACCCGCGGTCGTGGTCGCAGCCGCCGCCAAGCCGACCGGATCCGTGCCCGGCTCCGCCCGCCCGCGCTAGCGTCGGGTCAGCCCACGCTGCGCCGGGCTCCCCCACTCAGCCCTCCGGCGCCCCGAAGGCGAGGGCGGCGTTCAACCCGCCGAACCCGAACGACGTCGACAGCACCCGCCGATAGAGGCCGTCCCGACCTGCATGGAGCAGTCCGGGCAGCAGGGTCGCGATCTCCGGGTCCGGCTCACGGAGGTTGACCGACGCGGGGACCCAGCCGTCGCGGATGGCGAGCGCGCAGATCGCCGCCTCGATCGCGCCCGAGGCACCCAGCGGGTGACCGTAGAGGGCCTTCGTGGCGCTGACCGGGACGGTGGCCGCGCGGGGGCCGAGCGCCGTGGCGATCGCCCGGGCCTCGGCGATGTCGCCGATCGGCGTCGATGAGGCATGGGCGTTGACGTAGTCGAGCTCGGCCGGATCCACGCCACCGTCAGCGAGTGCGATCGTGGCGGCCCGCGCCGCCTCGCGGCCGTCGGCACGTGGCTGGACCATATGGTGGGCATCCGAGGTCGCGCCATACCCCAGGATCTCCGCGTAGGGGATCGCGCCGCGACGGTCCGCGGCCCCGGCATCCTCAAGGATCAAGAGGGCTGCACCTTCGCCCATGACGAACCCGTCACGCCCCAGGTCGAACGGACGGGCGGCGTTGGCAGGGTCGTCGTTATGACCGCCCGAGAGTGCCCGGATGATGTCGAACGCGCCAAAGGCGAGCGGACTCAGCGGGATCTCCACCCCACCGGCGATGGCGGCATCGATCCGGCCCTCGCGTAGGTCGCCGAGCGCCTCCCCCAGCGCGACCGCGCCGGACGCGCACGAGTTGGCGGTCGAGAGGATCGGCCCGCGCACATCGAGCGCGATGCCGAGGTTCGCCGGCGCCGCGCCGCCGAAGACGGCGAGCGCCAGGTTGGGAGCCACCTGCCGGATGCCCTTCTCGAGATACCGCGTGTGCTGTTCCTCGGCGTAGGCGATCCCGCCGAGGGCCGAGCCCAGGTAGATCCCGATCCGTTCGGGGTGCGGCGCACCGGCCTGCCCCGGGATGAGCCGTGCGTCCTCGAGCGCGAGTCGTCCCGCGACCAGGCCGAACTGGCTGAACCGGTCGAGCTGGCGCGCGGTCTTCGGGGGCATCCAGGCCAGGGGATCGAAGTCGTCGACCTGTGCAGCGACCTGCGACCGGAACGGACTCGGGTCGAAGCGGGTGATCCTGGTGACCGGTGAGTGCCCCGCGCGAAGACCGGCGCGGAACGCGGTGAGCCCGGTCCCGGCCGCGGTGATGATCCCGATGCCCGTGATCCAGACGCGTCGCCGATTCGTCATGACCGCTGATTCGTCAACGAGGTGGATCCGGACGCATCGGTGGCGGCCGCGGCCTCCGTGACGGCCTTGGCGGCAGCCTCGGCGATCGCCTTGAAGGTGGACAGGGTGCGGGCGGCGATCGGCCGCGTGAACCAGCGGTCGACGAATGGTGCGAACGGTGCGATCCGCGGGCGGAACTCGTGGGTGATCTCCACCCTGCAGCCAGTCGCCGTGCCCTCGATAGTCCAGGTCACATCCATCCCGCGCGTCGCACCGGCGACGTGCACGAACCGGAGCCGCCGGGTCATGGGCTCGGACCACGTGCGCGACCGCCAGGCGACCGGGACCGCGAGTCCCAGGATCGGCACGAACGGACGACGCGCCACGCAGTCGACGATGACCCCGCCATCGGCCAGGCGCTCTCTCGCGCTCGATCGTGCGTAATGGGGGAGGAGGTCGGCCCAGCGTTCGATGTCGTGGGCGAGCGCGAAGACGAGTGCCGGCGAGGCTCCGATATCGATCCCGATCGAGCTATGCATCGCTGCGTGGGTCCTCGTTCGGCATGATCACGGCGCGAGCAGCGTCGCGAGGAAGCGGGGATCGAGCGCTCGTCCCGCAGGGATCAAGTCGCCCATCACGAGACCCATCGTCGCACGGACCTCGGGCCGGGATGCGATGCGCCGGGCCGCGTACTCGAAGAGCGCCGGGCGGGCCAGGAATGCCTGGACCAGGCCGGAGACCACATCCTTGGCAAGGAATCGGCGGGTCATCGCCCGCTCGTACGCTGCGAACGCGCCGTGACGCCCGCGACCATGCCCGCCGATCGCCGCCGCCGCGAGCTCGCTCGACACAAGCGCGCGATGCAGGCCCTCCCCGGTGAACGGGTCGAGGAACCCGGCGGCGTCACCGATCAGGATCCAGCGGTGACCCGCCCGGCGGGTGACCCGGTGGCCGACCGGCCATGCACCTTCCACCCGGTCCAGCGGCTCGCCATGGCGCCATGCCGCGGGATCGTCGGTGGCGGGCGGGATCGTGCCGATGAGCGCGGCGGCGACGGATCGTGCGCCCGCCGCCCCGACCGTCGCGCGCCACGACGGCCCCAGCACGATCCCGACATTGACCCGCTCGCCGGGGACCGGCGCGAGCCCGATGTACCCGTCCGGGATCAGATGCATCCGCGCATCGCGGACCGCAGCCCCGCCTTCGTCGGCCAGGTGATACGTGAGTCCCAGCCGGGCCGCCAAGCGGGCCGACCGGGCGACACCGGCCGCGTTGGCGACGAGGGACCGCGGTCCGTCGGCACCCACGATGACCTCGGCGCGAACGTGGATGTCGCCGCCTGAGCCGCGCCCGCGCAGCCGACCCGAGTCGAGGTCAAGCGAGGTGATCGTCGAGCCGGTGCGTACCTCGGCACCGGCGGTACGGGCCAGTTCAAGCAGCGCCGGATCGAGCGCGGACCGGTCGAAGCCCACCGCGGGCGGCCCGCCACGTTCCGTGCCGTACGTGAGTCGGAAGGTCGTCCCGGCACGCGTCTCGACGCGCATCGCCGGGATCGGTCGGGTCACGGCCGACAAGATCGCCTCGGGCACGCCCGCGCGCCGGAGCGCGTCGACCGCCGCGGGCGAGGCGAAGACACCGCCGGCCCGCCAGTGCCACGTGGGCGCGCGTTCGTAGAGGATGACCTCGCGCCCGGCCCGTGCCAGTCGCGCGGCCAGGGTCGCGCCAGCCGGTCCGCCGCCGACGATCGCCACCTCGACGCGTTCAGTCGGTGCCATCCATCCCCCCGGCGCCGATCCCGTCATCGGCAGTCCGCGCTACCGCCGCGATCGCATAGCGATGTCCAAGGAAGCCCCCGAACGATCGCACTGGTGCCAGTCCGGCGGCGCGGATCATCGCGCGCATCTCGTCGAGCCGGTAGGCCCGTCGGACGGAGAGCGGCGCGTCGTGCCGCGTGTAGCGGTTCCCGGTGAGGAGGTGGCCGATCAGCCACGCCCCGATCCATGCGAGCCTGCTCCGGTCAAGGTCGTTGATCACGATCCCGAGCCGGGCGACGCGGGCCATCTCGGCGAGCAGCGCGGCGGCGGCGTTCGGGTCGAGGTGGTGCATGACGAGCGATGTGTGGACCACATCGAACGAACGATCCGCGAACGGCAGTGAGCGGCCGTCGCCGACCTGCAGCTCCAGCCCGTCGATCGTGAGCACGGCCCGTGACGCGAGCGCGGCCGCGGCAAGCACCTCGGGTCGGCTGTCCAGACCGACGACCCGGAGGGACCGCCCCTGACCGTGGGCGGCGGCGAGGAGCGCCACCGGGATGTCGGCCGCCCCGGTCCCGACATCGAGCAGCGACACGTCGCCGCGATGTGCCGAGAGCGCATCGATGGCTCGTGCGCTCAGGTCGACACCGCCCAGCCAGCGATTGATCCGGCGCAGGTCGCGCAGGTTCCCGGCCAGGGTGGCCGGATCGTCGAGTGGGCCGTCGAGCAGTTCGACGGCATCGGTCAGTCGCTCCATCAGGTGACCGCAGGCTACACCTCGCATCCGGCCCCGATCCGCTCGCCTACCATGCCGGCATGGCGCTGATCATCGTGGCCGGCGAGGCGCTCGTGGACCGGATCGTCGCTGTCGATGGCGGCATCCGCGAGGTGCCCGGCGGCGGCCCGTTCAACACGGCTCGGACGATCGCCCGGCTCGGCGGCGACGTGGCATTCCTCGGCGGGTTGTCGACCGACGCATCCGGTCGGGCGATGCGGGCCGGGCTCGTGGCCGATGGCGTCGATGACCGCTTCGCACCCGAGACGGACGCGCGAACCACGCTGGCCGTGGCGACCCTCGATGCGGCCGGGAACGCGACCTATGTCTTCGATCTCGAAGGGACATCAGCCGCGAGTCTCACGACCGCACAGGTCGCGGTCGCTCTCGACCCGGAGCCGGCCGCGCTCCATCTCGGGACCCTGGGGCTGGTCATGGAGCCGATCGGTTCGTCGTTGGCGACGGCCGTCGCGACGATCGGCGCTCAGCCTCTCCTGATGCTGGACCCCAATTGCCGGCCAGCGACGATCCGCGACCGTAGCGCCTATCTCGCCCGGATCGCGGCCATCGCCCGTCGTGCCGATGTGGTCAAGGTCAGTCGCGACGACCTCGCGTACCTCGCGCCAGGGCGGGAGCCCGAAGCAGCCGCTCGCGAGTTCCTGACGGCCGGCGCACAGGTCGTCCTGTTCACCGACGGTGGTCACGCGCTCCGGATCTTCGCCCGCGGCGGTGAGTCCACGATCCCCGTGCCCGCCGTGCATGTCGTCGATACCGTCGGCGCGGGTGACGCGTTCGGCGGAGGCTTCCTCGCCCGCTGGATCGGGCGTGGATACGGTCGGGAAGCGCTGGCGGACCGTGCCGCGCTCGAGGACGCGGTCGGTTTCGGAGTGCTCGTGTCGAGCCTCACGGTCGGACGGGCCGGCGCCGATCCGCCGACACTCGCCGAGGTCAGGATGGGCACCGCGGTACCCTGATGCGGATGCAGCCTCGCGTCCGCGCCCTCCTGACCCTCACGGTGGCCGTGCTGGCCTTCGGTGCCGCGGTGCCGAGCGTCCTCGCCGGGACGACCGCGACGGCCCGGTTCCCGACCCAGAGTCTCGGCGACCGCGGGACGGACGTGCAGGCCATCCAGCTGCTGGCCACGGGCCGAGGCTTCCCGATCGTCGTCGACGGGGTGTTCGGGCCATCGACGGTCGCCGGCGTCAAGGGATTCCAGACCCTCGCCGGGGTGCAACCCACGGGCATCGTCGACGCTGCCACCTGGTCCCGGCTGATCATCGCTCGCACGGTCGGCGATGCCGGCCCGGCGGTGAAGGCGATCCAGCTGGAACTGCGCGCGAAACGTCACATCAGGGTCCCGGTCGACGGCGTCTTCGGCGCCAGCACGCGGGCCGGCGTGAAGACGTTCCAGGCGCACGAACACCTCGCGATCAGCGGGTCGATGAACGGCGCCACGTGGCGCGCTCTGATCGGTCATTTCGAACTGCCCGCCTTCAACAGGGCGTCGTTGTGCGACTACAGCGTCGGGAACGGGGCCGCCAATTGGGGGACCGCCGAGACCATCGCCACGATCGAAGCTGCGGCCAGGGTCGTGGCTGTCGCGGGCTATGGGCGTGTCTCGGTGGGTGATGCGGGTTTCCAGTACGGCGGGTTCATCCCCGGTCACCAGACGCATCGGCACGGTCTGGATGTGGATCTGCGGCTGATGCGCAAGGCGAATGACCAGTGCCGCTGGGGCACGACCTTCCGACTGTCGACCTACGACCGCACCGCGACGCGGGCGCTGATCAAGGCGATCCGGGCTGCCTCGCCGGGTCACATCAAGCTGATCTACTTCAACGACCCGGTCCTCATCAAGGAACGTCTGACGGTCCACTTCCCGGGTCATGACGACCATCTGCACGTCCGGTTCTGCGAGAAGGGCTACCCGCTCGCAGCGTATCGCTGCTAGCGGCAGGACCTGGTCCCAGAGGCTCGCGCGTCGGACGACCGTCCGGGCGGTGCCATACTGTCGCCGATGTCCACAGAGTCGACTGACCGTACCCCGGTCCCGGCCGTCCCACGACCTGTCGGGAACGCGGTGACCACCGGTTCGAGCTGGGGATTCGGCGATGGCCAGGCGATCCCGTGGGAGTACGCCGCGTCGCCCGAGGCACGCGACATCGTCAAGCTGCGCGAGCGCTACGGGCTGTTCATCGGCGGCCGCGACGTCCAGGCCAGCGACGGCGGCACGTTCACCACGATCGACCCATCGACGGAGCTGCCGCTCGCCGAGGTCGCGCGCGCGACGCCGCTCGATATCGACAAGGCGGTCCGCGCCGCACGTCGCGCGCAGCGTCGGGCGTGGGGTCCGATGTCCGGCACAGAGCGCGCGAAATACCTCTTCCGCATCGCCCGCATCCTGCAGGAGCGCAGCCGCGAGTTCGCGGTCCTCGAATCGATGGATTCGGGCAAGCCGATCAAGGAGAGCCGAGACGTCGACGTCCCGCTGGCGGCGGCCCATTTCTGGTACTACGCCGGCTGGGCGGACAAGCTCGAGTACGCGTTCCCGGGGCGCCGTGCCGTGCCGCTCGGGGTCGCGGCGCAGATCATCCCGTGGAACTTCCCGCTGCTGATGCTGGCCTGGAAGATCGCACCTGCGCTCGCGGCCGGGAACACGGTGGTGCTGAAGCCCGCGTCGACGACCCCGCTTTCGGCGCTGCTCTTCGCCGAGGTCTGTCGCCAGGCCGATCTCCCCGCCGGCGTGGTCAACATCGTCCCGGGACCGGGCGAGGTGGGGATGTCGCTGGTGACCCACCCCGATGTCGACAAGGTCGCGTTCACCGGTTCCACGGAGATCGGACGCAAGATCTTCCGGGGCATCGCCGGCACGGACAAGGCGCTCACGCTGGAACTCGGTGGCAAGGCGGCCAACATCGTCTTCGACGACGCGCCGCTCGACCAGGCGATCGAGGGCATCGTCAACGGCAACTACTTCAACCAGGGCGAGGTCTGCTGCGCCGGGTCGCGCCTGCTTGTCCAGGAATCGATCGCCGAGACCGTCATCGAGAAGCTCAAGGACCGGCTCGCGACGATCCGGGTCGGCGACCCGCTCGACAAGAACACGGACGTCGGCGCGATCAATTCGAAGAGCCAGCTCGAGAAGATCACGGAGCTCGTGGCCTCCGGCGTCGCGGAAGGCGCCGAGCTCTACCAGCCGGCCTGCGAATTGCCGGAACGTGGCTACTTCTTCCGGCCGACGCTGTTCACGAACGTCGCCCAGAGCCACCGCATCGCGCGCGAGGAGATCTTCGGCCCAGTGCTGTCGGTGCTGACGTTCCGCACCCCGGACGAGGCGGTCGAGAAGGCCAACAACACGGCCTACGGTCTGTCCGCGGGGGTGTGGACCGACAAGGGCAGCCGGATCCTCTCGATGGCCTCGAAGCTGAAGGCCGGGGTCGTCTGGGCCAACACGTTCAACCGGTTCGATCCCACCTCGCCGTTCGGTGGCTACAAGGAGTCGGGCTTCGGCCGCGAAGGCGGGATGCACGGTCTGCACGCCTACGTCCGGCTTGAGGATCGGTGATGAGTGCCCGGATCGAGGTCCGCAAGACCTACAAGCTGTACATCGGTGGCGCGTTCCCGCGGACGGAGAGCGGCCGCAGCTACCTGGTCAGCGGCGCGGACGGATCGCCGATCGCCAACGCCTGCCGCGCCTCGCGCAAGGACCTCCGCGATGCGGTCCGGGCCGCGCGCAAGGCGCAGCCCGCCTGGGCCGCCAAGACCGCGATGAACCGCGGCCAGGTCCTGTATCGGGTCGCAGAACTCATGGAGGGCCGGCGCGACCAGTTCGCCGCCGAGGTCGCGGCCGCGGAGGGGATCCGCGACGCCCGTGCCCGCGACGCGGTGGATCGCGCGATCGACCGCTGGGTCTGGTATGCCGGCTGGGCCGACAAGATCGCCCAGGTCCTCGGTTCGTCGAACCCGGTCGCCGCGCCGTACTTCAACTTCACGATCCCCGAGGCGACCGGCGTGGTTGGCGTCGTGGCGCCCGAGACCTCATCGCTCCTGGGCCTGGTGAGCCGACTCGCGCCGCCGCTGGTGTCCGGCAACGTGGTGGTCCTGATCACCTCGCAGACGCGACCGCTCCCGGCCGTGACACTGAGCGAGGTCCTCGCCACATCCGATGTCCCGGGCGGCGTGGTCAACGTCCTGACCGGGCTCAAGCACGAGCTGATCCCCGTCCTCGCCGCGCATGTCGACGTCGACGCGCTCGACCTGTGGGGCGTCCCCGACGATCTTCGGACCGAGACGGAGTTGATCGCCGCGGACGACATCAAGCGGTTGCTCAAGCGCCCCACGACGGTCCCGGATGCGAAGTTCGATTGGCTTGACGACCGTGCCGCGCAGCGTCCCGAATGGATCGCCGCCTTCCTTGAGATGAAGACGGTCTGGCACCCGATCGGCGTCTAGAGCGCGACCGATGGGGCTTCGTCCCGATCCCGAAGTCGGCTACCGGCGCGCAGGCGACCATCGCCGGGATGAGCGACTGATCGAGCGTCGAGTCTTCATCCAGGCGCCACCGCGCGTCGTGTGGGCGACACTCCACGATCCGGTCGCGAGTGCCGCGATCCACCCTGAGATCCGGCTGGGACCGGCCGCGCCGTCGTGGCCGGCCGCCGCCACGACGCGGCCCGCCCGAACGAGACTGGGTCTGCTACGGGAGACGGCCAGGGTCGAAAGCCTGGAGGCGCGTCCCGAGACTCGGTTTCGCCTGAAGATCACGGGGTCCGGGTTCGACAGCGAATGGAGCTGGCATCTCGAGTCGGTGGCCGGTGGCACCCGCGTGATCCATTCGGCCACTTTCGAACCGTTCGATCGCTGGACGAACATCCTCGTCCGATTCAGCCGGGCGACTCCCGCCAGCAGGGTCGAGACGCACCTGCGCGTGCTCAAGGAGCGATCGGAGGCCGCCCTGCGCGCGAGCGGACAGCGTTCGTGACCCACGATCGCGATCCGACATCGGACGGCGCCAGCGGTTCCGTGCCGTTCGCCGGGTTCCGCCGCAACGCGCCGGCCTTGTTCGGCGGCCTGCTGCTGGTCGCGGTGATCATGTGGCTCATCCCCGACCTCACGCCGACCTCGAGCGTGCCGCCACCGGTCGAACTGCTCCACGGACGCATCGTCGGCTTCCTCACGAACAGCGATACGACCAAGCCCGACGTCCGGCTGCTGGTCGTCGACGGTCCTCATCGCGGCGAGACGCTGGACGGCTATCTCCAGGGGCCGTCCGGGCAGGAGGATCTGCCGCGCTACCAGATCGGTGACGAGGTCGTGGTCGACGCGTCTCTCCAGCCGGATTCGACGTTCATCGCTGTGGCCGACCTGTACCGCATCCCGGCGCTCGCAGGTGTCCTCGGGTTGTTCGCGCTGGCCGTGACCGTGGTCGGCGGCTGGCGGGGCGTCCGCTCGCTGATCGCCCTCGCCCTGTCGATGGCGGTCATCGTCCGGCTGGTCGTGCCCATGATCCTCGCCGGCTGGGAGCCCGTCTGGGTGGCGGTCATCGCGGCAACCGGGGTCACGGTGGCTACCTTCCTCCTGACCGAGGGTGCCCGGTCGCAGACCGTGGCCGCGGCGCTGGGCACCTTCATCGCGCTCGCGCTCACGGCGGTGCTTGCTGTCACCTTCGATGCGCTGGCGCGGTTCACGACGCTGCGCGGCTCGGAGGACGCCTCGTACCTGCAGGCCATCGGCATCGTGAACATCGATATCGGGGGGCTGATCCTGGCCGCCATCATCTTCGGGGCGCTCGGCATCCTCGACGACGTGACCGTCACCCAGGCCGCGACCGTGGCCGAGCTCCATGTCGCCGATCCATCGGCAAGCCGGCTGACCGTCGCCCGCCGCGCGATGAACGTGGGTCGTTCGCACATCGCCGCGACCGTGAACACGCTGGTCCTCGCCTATGTCGGCGCGTCGCTGCCACTGCTCGTGCTGTTCGCCGCGGGGCGCCAGGATCCCCTCCTGATCGCGTCGGGGGAGACCGTCGCGGTCGAGATCGTGCGCGCGATGGTGGGGAGCATCGGGATCGTGGCTGCGGTGCCGGTCACGACCGCCATCGCCGCGTTCTTGATCGGGCGGGAGGTCCCGTGGCGCCGTGGCCGAGTTCGCCGTCCGATCCGCCACGCCGAGGGCTGGGACTAGCAGCCGAACGAATCGGCGCTGCCCGCTCGCCGTGCTTTGGCCCGTGCCGGTCGCGTGCTCCAAGTCCGGCCTCACGAAACCGCAGCGGTTCGCGCCGATGCCCCGCGCCCCGGGCGAGGCGGGTCCCGTGCCGCGGGGGTCCCGTGCCGCGGGGGAGGCGGGTCGCGGGCGAGGCGGGTCGCGGGGGAGGCGGGTCCCGTGCCGCGGGAGCTGACGACACATGGGTCATCCGCCACGCTCCGCCCTCCCGTCGTACGAGACCGATCGTGCTCAAATCCTGACCCGCGAGACGTTCGCACCGGGTGCTGACCGGCCGGGGCGCCAGGTCCCGCCCCACGGGACGCCACCTGGTCGCCCCACGGGGCGCCACCTGGTTGCCCCACGGGACGCCACCTGCTCGCCCCACGGGACGGCGCCAGGTCGCCCCACGGGACGACTGACCGCTCACGCCGACCGCCCCACGCCCCGAGCGCGGGGTCCTTCATGATGTTCAGTCTTGACTGAAAGTTCTGAACGTGCCAGCATCCCCGGGCGATGATGTCAGAAAGCGAGAGCCGGTTCGTTGAGGAGATGGGGCAGATCCTCGCGTCCTATGGCATGACCCCGATGGCCGGCCGGATGTGGGGATGGCTCCTCATCTGCGAACCGGCGGAGCAGACCGCGGCGGAACTCGCCGAAGCGTTGCACGCCAGCCGCGGCGCGATCAGCGGCACCGCCCGCATCCTGGCCAGCGCCGGGATGATCCGGCGCTCGACCCGGCGCGGTGATCGGCGCGAGTACTTCTCGGCGCCGCCCGAAGGCACGGACCAGTTCATCGCGGGTGCCGGGAGGGTCTACGGCCAGCTTCGGGAGATGCTGGAGCGGGGACTGTCCGCGATCGCCGACCGGCCGCCCGAGACCCGCGTCCGCCTGCAGGAGCTGCGCGATGTCATGGCCTTCATCGAGACGGAGGTGCCGGCCGTCTTCGACCGGTACCTGAGCGAGCGTGCCGGTCGGACCGGCAGGAAGGACATCAGTCGATGACCGCCGTCATCAAGACCGAGCGTCTCACCAAGGCCTACGGGACGCACCGTGGCATCTCGGACCTGGACCTCGAGGTGGAGGCTGGTGAGATCTTCGGGTTCCTCGGTCCGAACGGGGCAGGGAAGACCACCACCATGCGGGTCCTGCTGGACCTGATCCGGCCGACCTCGGGACGTGCTGAGGTCTTCGGCATCGAGACGACCGCCGACCCCGTCGCCATCCACCGTCGCGTGGGCTACCTGCCCGGCGAGTTCGATCTGTACGACCGGCTGACCGGCGCCGACACCATCACCTATTTCGCGAACCTGCGCGGCGGCGTGGACGAGGGCTACGTCAGGCAGCTTGTCGACCGCCTGGACCTCGATCCGAGCCGCCGGTTCAAGGAATACTCGAAGGGCAACAAGCAGAAGGTCGGGCTGATCGTGGCCCTCCAGCACAAGCCGGATCTGCTGATCCTAGATGAGCCGACGTCCGGTCTGGACCCGCTCATCCAGCAAGCCTTCTTCGAGATCGTGCGCGAGACGCGAGCCGACGGCCGGACGATCTTCCTGAGCTCGCACATCATCGATGAGGTCGATCGCACCTGCGACCGCGTGGCCATCATCCGCGAGGGCCTGCTGGTCCAGGTGGACCGCATCGAGGCGATCCGCCGCCTGGCGTTCCACCACGTCGAACTGACGTTCGCGGGACCGGTCGAAGCCGGCGTCTTCGCCTCGATCGAAGGCGTCATGGACGTCGTCGCGGAAGGGAACATGGTCCGGATGCGGGTCAACGGCCCAAGCGGCGCGGTCATCGCCGCGGCGGCGGGCCACGCGCTCATCGATGTCGTCAGCCGCGAGCCGAACCTGGAGGATGTCTTCCTCGCCCAGTACGGCGGGCAGGTCATCGCGGGAGCCGGCGCGACCTCCGATGGCCGCTAGCGCCCCGGTCCTGACCCGTGGCCGGCCGTGGTCGCGTGTGATGGGCTTGTCCTCCATCTTCGCCAAGACCCTGCGCGACAGCCGCCGGGCGGCGCTCGCGGTAGGCCTGATCGCCGGCGGGTTCATGTTCGCGACAGGGGCGCCATTCGGGACCGCCGTCGAGTTCTCGTCGCTGGCGGCCCGCCAGATCTTCGCCAACGGCATCCTCGCGCTGCCCCTGGCGCTGCGCGGGCTCCTCGGCCAGCCCATCGACATCATCCATCTCGGCGGCTTCCTCTCCTGGCGCATCGGGAACGCCCTGCCGGTCCTGTTCGGGCTGTGGTCCATCCTGGCCTTGTCCGGCACGCTTGCCGGTGAGGCGGGCTCGGGCAGCCTGGATCTCCTTTCGTCCACGCCGCACAGCCGGCGGTCCATCGCGCTGCAGAAGCTCGCCGGGCATCTCTCCGCGCTCGCGATCGCGATGGCGATCTTTGCGTTCCTCGTCTGGCTGGCGGGGCAGCTGTTCGCGAAGCTCCCCGGGGACGAGATCAGCCTTGGGGCGGCGATCGGCGAGGCGATCCTGCTCGGTCTGCTGATGCTCGCTGCAGGATCGGTCGCGTTCGCGGCGGCGCCGTTCGTCGGCCGAACGCGGGCGCTCGCGTTCGGAGTGGTGGCTCTCTTCGGGAGCAACCTCATCAACTCGTATTCGTCACTGTCGCCCCTGATCGCGGCACTGCGGCCGCTTTCGTGGGACGCGTGGACGGAGGGTCATCGGCCGATGGCCGGCGTGTCGGATTGGCTGTCCGTCCTGGTGCTCGCCCTGGTCTGCACCGCGTTCTTCGCCATCGGCGTGGTCGGTTTCGTTCGGCGCGACCTCGGGAGCGCGAACGCACTCAGCTGGCTGCGTCTGCCGTCACTGCCTGCGGGCATCCGCGACCCGTTCCGGCGCCAGCTCGCTGATCGGACGGCCGCGGCCCTGGCGTGGGGAGCCGGGATCGGCCTGTATGCGGGGTTGATCATCATCTCCGCGAAGGCCTTTGCCGAGAGCATCGGCTCCATCCCATCGATCGTCGCCCTGATCCAGCGGGTCTACCCGGATATCGACTTCAGCCAGCCCTCCGGGATCCTGCAACTTGCGTTCTTCGGGTTTGCCGTGCTCATGACCGCCCTCGCGGCGGCCAACTTCGTCGCCGGCTGGGCCTCGGACGAGGGCGTCGGTCGACTCGCCGTCGTCATGGCGGCGCCGATCAGCCGTGCCCGCTGGATGTTTCTCAGCGGTCTCGGCGTGATGGCAGCCATCGCCATCATGACGATCGTCCTCACCGTGCTTGTGGGCGCCACGGTCCTCAGTCAGGGCGGCGAGATCGCCGATCCCGTCGGCGGGTCCCTGATCCTCGGACTCGTTGCAGCCGCGTTCGCGGGGATCGGCCTGGCCGTGGGCGGCGTCGTGCGGGCGTCGCTCGCGGCTCCGGTGGCCGCCATCGGCGCGATCGCCACGTTCGTCCTTGACGTGCTTGGGCCGGCCCTCAAACTCCCCGACCCCATCCTCCAGCTCAGCCTGATCCGGCATATGGGTCAGCCGATGGCCGGCGTCTTCGACCCCGTCGGCATCGTCGCGGCCGTGGTGCTGGCCGCCGGAGGCCTGCTGGTCGGCGCGTGGGGCCTGCAGCGACGCGACCTGGACAGGTAACGTCCGGGGGTGAACCCCCTGATCATCGGCCTGGTCGCGGTCGCGGCGGTCGCCCACGTCGCGTGGAACATCCGGCTCAAGACGTCGGGCGACCCGCTGCGCACGGCCACGGTCGGGATGCTGGCCGCCTGCATCGTCATCGTCCCGGGAGGGATCGCGGCATGGGGGCTGTCGGGCTGGCCGGCGCTCCCCGCCGACGGGATCCTCCTCGGCCTCATCTCGGGCGTGGTCGAATGCGGCTACTTCGTGCTCCTGTCGGCGGCCTACCGGCGAGGCGACCTGTCGGTGGTCTATCCCATCGCCAGAGGTTCGGCGCCGCTGCTTGCCGTCGCGATCGGCGTGGGGCTGTTCGGGGAACGGCTGGGACTGGCCGGATCGGCTGGCGTGGTAGCGCTGGTCGCGGGGTTCCTCGTCCTCCAGCGACCATGGCGGGCCATCGCCCTGGCTCGTCGGCCGTCTGCCGGGCAGCTCCGTGGCACCGTCGACACGGCGATCCTGTTCGCGCTGGCGACGGGCGTCACGATCGCCATCTACAGCGCCCTCGACCGTGAAGGCACCCGCCTCATCACCCCGATCGTCTATGCCGCGATCCTGTGGGTGACCCAGTCCGTGGCGCTGGTCGTGTGGGTCACGTTCGTCGCCGGCGGGCAGATCTTCGGGGGCGGCACCGAGCAGATCCGGCGAGCGGCCGTGGGCGGCTGGCTGACCCTCGTCGCCTACCTGTGCATCCTCTTCGCCCTGAGCGTGGCGCCCCTGAGCGGGGTCGCCCCGTTGCGCGAATCGGCGACGGTCTTCGCGGCGGCATGGGGGAGCGTGCGCCTGGGCGAGGCCGCGGACCGTGGCGACGTCACCCGACGGGTCGGCGCGTCCGTGCTGATCGTGGCCGGGGCGCTGCTGCTGGCGCTCGGCGGGGGCTGAGGCCGCGATGGCGGGCGTGCGTCTGACCATCGGGCAACTCAATCGCGCCACGCTCGGGCGACAGATGCTTCTTCAGCGCGAGCGGGTGAGCGTGGTCGAGGCCGTCCGGCGAGTCGTCGCGCTCCAGGCACAGGAGCCAGCATCGCCGTACATCGCGCTGTGGGACCGGGTCGTCGATCTCGACCCGGCTGCGCTCGACGCGGCATTCACCGATCGGACCGTGGTCAAGGCGTCATTGGTCCGCCTGACATTGCACGCGGTGGACGCCGACGACTACCCGTCGTTCCACCACGCGATGGCGAGCAGCCTTCGAGCGTCGCGCCTCTTCGACGCTCGTTTCACGTCGAGCGGGCTGTCCGCCGCGGATGTCGACGCCGCCGTGCCCGAGCTCCTGGCGTTCATGGCCGAACCCCGATCCAGGGCGGAGATCGAGGCGGCCCTCGAAGGCGCCTTGGGCGGCCAGAGTACGTGGGCGTGGTGGGCCCTGCGCACGTTTGGGCCCTGGCACCACGCACCAACGGGCGGACCGTGGTCATTCGGGCTGCGCCCGTCATTCGTCGCCGCGGGCGAACGGCAACGACCGGCGACCTCGGACGAAGCCGTCCAGCATCTGGTCCTGAGGTACCTGCAGGGCTTCGGGCCCGCCTCGCTGGCCGACGTCACCCAGTTCACGATGCTTCGGAAGGTCGTCGTGAGACAAGCCGCAGACGCGCTGGCGGATCGCCTCCTTGAGCTGGAAGGCCCGGGTGGCGAAGTGCTGTTCGATGTCGCCGGAGGGATCGTGCCGGCCGAGGACACGCCCGCTTCACCACGGCTGCTGGCGATGTGGGACAGCGTGCTGCTTGCCTATGCCGATCGCAGTCGGGTGATCCCGCACGGGTATCGCTCGCTCGTCATCCGGAGGAACGGGGACGTCCTTCCGACCGTGCTCGTGGATGGCTTCGTGGCGGGGGTGTGGCGTCCTGTCGAGGGTGGCATCGAAGTCGCGGCATTCCATCGGCTGTCCGATGAGGCGTGGGCAGGGCTCGCGGCAGAGGCTGCGGCCCTCATCGCGTTCCTGGCTGACCGCGACCCCGGCGTGTACCGACGGTACGCCCACTGGTGGGGCACGATTCCGGGCGTCGAGACGCGCCTCATCGCAGGCTGAAAAGGGAGGCTAGACTGCCTCGACGTCGGCCGGTG
Organism: Candidatus Limnocylindrales bacterium; assembly: GCA_038327765.1. GTDB lineage: Bacteria > Chloroflexota > Limnocylindria > Limnocylindrales > CSP1-4 > SPCO01. Next base: position 25,779 of record JBBQLI010000026.1, read on the forward strand.
GTGGGGTCCGCCCGAAGAGCCGCCGGCGCCCGTAGTGGCTGTTGACGAGCCCGACGCCCGCGATCACCAGCGCGGTCCCGATCAGGATCCGACCGTCGATCGGCTCCCGCAGGAACAGGTAGCCGAGCGTGATGCCGACCACCGGGATCAGGTACGCGACGAGCGTCGTCCGGGTGGCACCCCAGTGGGCGAACAGCCGGAACACGAAGAGATAGGCGAACCCCGAACCGAGGATCCCGAGCCACAGGATCGCGAACACGCCCTGGAGGTCGGGGCGCGCCGTCCACGGATGCTCGAACAGGAGCGCCGCGACCCCCGTGATCAGCGCGGCGAACCCCACCTGGAAGGCGGCCGGGATCATCGGGGCGAGACCACGGACGTTGCGTCGCGCGTAGACGGCCCCGGCGGCGTAACTGATGGTCGCGCCAAGCAGGGCCAGCTCCCCGCTGATCGACGAGCCCGCGCCGGTGAGCCCTCGACTCGTGATGATGATCACGCCGATGAACCCGACGATCAGCCCGGCCAGCCCGTTGACTCGCATCGGCTCGTCATGCAGGAAGAGGGCCGACAGGACGATCGCGAACAGTGGGACCGGGGACGTGAGGATGGCGGCCAGCGACGACTCAACGGACTGCTCGGCCCAGGTGATCAGCAGGAACGGGATCGTGATGTTGATGATCGCCATCACGAGCAGGTGCCCGTAGATCCGTCGCTCGCGCGGCAGCGGCTGCTTCGCGATGCGGACCACCGACCACAGCAGGATCGATCCGACCGTGAGTCGGAGGGCGACAAGGGTGAACGTCCCGAAGTCGTTCACAGCGAGCTTGATGAACAGGTAGCTCGAGCCCCACATGAACCCGAGTGCGAAGAAGATCAGCCAGTCGATGCGGTTCGAGTGGATGGTCATCGCGGCATCATAGTCGCGGTTGGCCTACGGTGATGGTCCAAGTCTGCAGCTTGCGAGGGTGCCGGCGATGTGGTCGTCATGTCATCCGGAACCCGCGCCGGACCGGATCCGTTGCGCCTATCGCCAGCGCGTGAGGATCGCCTCCCGCTCGAAGAGTCGGACGCCGAGCCGGAGTCCGGCCAGGCTGATCAGCAGGATGACCGCGGCGAGGGCCAGGTAGCCCGAGGCACCCACCAGCAGCGTCCCGGTAGCCTGGACCAGGGTCACCGCGATGATCGGCACGATGATCACGCCCCCGATCTGCTGCGCGACCCGCGGATCGCTGACGCGTGAACTCGTGATGACGCCTGCGACGACCGACGCCAGCCCCACGGACGGCCCGAGCACGAAGACGCCCGTCAGCCAGCTCGGGTCAGTCACCACGCCGAACAGATGCGGCCCGTAGACGATGGAGGCCAGCGCCACGAACGCGACATACGTCAGCCAGCCAGCGAGCACGCCGGGGATGAGCGCCGCAAGCGCTTTGCCGGCGAGCAGCTCCACGGTCCGGATCGGCGCGGCAAGCACGGGCTCCAGGCTGCGCGCCTGCTTCTCGCCGATGATCGAGAACGTCGCGATCGAGAGCGGGATGTAGGCGGGCATCAGCAGGAAGAACGCCAGGAATTGCTGCACCGCGAACGCCCCGGCCAGCTCCGACCGGCTGAAGCTGGCCCATTCCGGGCGCTGGGCCAGGACCGCTGTCGCCAACGCTGGCGGGAGTGCTCGCTCGCCGATGACGCCGGCCAGCGCCAGCGGCGCGACCGTGAGGAGGACCGGCGGGACCAGGATCGTTGCCAGCAGCAGCCGGTTGCGCAGCGTTTCGGCGAACTCCCGCCGCAGGATCGTGGCGATGATGCGTCGGCGCATCAGGTGTTCTCCGCGCCGGCGCCCGGAGCGACGCCCATGACCTCGAAATAGACGGACTCCAGCGAGGACGCCGCAGGTTTGACCTCGAGGATCCCGGCTCCGGCCGCGGCCAACGCGCGGACCAGGTCGGGGGTCACGCGGACCGGTTCCGCGGCCTCGGCCACGAGCCGGTCACCGTCGAGATGGACGGCGTCCACTCCCTGGACGGCGCGAGCGATCGCCAGGAGCGCGGCGTCGGGTTCCGTGACGAGCCGGATCTCCGTCCGGCCACCCGCCAGCGAGCCGCGCAGGCGCGCAGGCGAATCCACGCGCAGCAGGCCGCCACGAACGAACGCGACGCGGTCGCACAATCGGTCGGCCTCATCAAGGTTGTGCGTGGCCAGCACGATCGTCCGACCGGCACGGCGCAGCCCATCGATGGCTTCGCGGACGACGTACGCAGCTTCGGGATCGAGCGCGGCGGTCGGTTCATCGAGGAAGACCACGGCCGGATCGTGCAGCAGGGCGCGGGCGATGGCCAGCTTCTGCTTCATCCCCTTGCTGAACGTCCCGGCGTTGTCGTGCCGGCGGTCCCACAGCGAGAAGAGGCGCAGGTAGTGCTCGATCCGCGCGGCGCGCGTCGGCGCGTCGAGGTCGTAGAGCCGCCCGAAGAAGTCGAGGTTGGCCTCGGCAGAGAGCTTGTCATAGAGCCCCGGCGTCTCGGTCAGGATCCCGACCCGGGCGCGCACGGCTTCGGGATCCGTCCGGATGTCGAATCCGTCCACCGTTGCCGTGCCTTCGGTGGGCTCGATCAGGGCGGTCAGCATCCGGACGGTCGTGGTCTTGCCCGCACCGTTCGGCCCGAGCAGCCCCAGGACCTCCCCACGCCGGACCTCGAGATCAACCGCGCGGATCGCCCACATCTCTCCGAACCGGCGCCCCAGCCCGGTCGCGCGCAGCGCCACGGGGTCACTCGCGGGGTGCCCCGCTGTCACGGTCCGGCTCGCGTCGCTGGTCTCGATCGTCACGGGGCAAGTCTGCCCGAACCGAGGCGACTACGATTCAGGCGTGATCCCCCTGCGGCTCCTGGTCCTCTCCTTCGGGGTCTCGATCGGCGTCCTGTACCCATTCCTGGCCGTGATCCTCGGGACATTCGGATTCAGCGCAGGGGAGGTCGGCGGGATCCTGGCATTGGCGGCCTGCGGGTCGGCGATCGCCGTGCCGGTGTGGGGCCACCTCGGCGATGTCCGGATCGGGCGGACCTGGGCGCTCCGCGCCTGTGCCCTCGGGGCGGGCACCGCGGCGTTGAGCCTCCTGGTCGCCTGGCCACCGCTCGTGGTCGTCGGGGTCGTGGTGCTGCTCTTCCTGTTCGTCTCCTCGTACCAGCCGCTCGTTGATGCGCTGACCGTCAACATGGTCCGTGGCCGCACCGGATATGCACGGGTCCGGCTCCTGAGCAGCCTCTCCTTCGCGATCTCCGTGGTCGTCGCCGGCTTCCTCTATGACCGCTCGGGGTACTGGCTCGCGTTCGTGCTGTTCGCGGGGGGGAGTGCCGCCCTGGCGTTCATGGCGTCGCTGCTGCCGGACGTCGGACGGGCGGATCTGGCAGCCCATGCTGCCGACGCGAAGGGCCCGAACCCGCGGGCCCCCGCTGCCTCGTCGACGACTCGAGCGGTCGCCCCGTTCCCCGCACGTCGTCGCCTGGGGTCGGCCGGGGTCGCACTGCGGGTCGCCCCGCGGCTGCCGATCGTGCTGTTCACGATCGGGGTCCTTCACGTGGGCCTGATCGCCTCGTTCACGTTCATCGGGATCCGGATCGTGCAGCTGGGCGGGCGACCGTCGGATGTCGCGCTGGCCTCGGGTGTCTCGGCGGCGGTGGAGGTGCCCAGCATGTTCGTCGTGAGCTGGGTGGCGCACCGCATCGGCCTGCGCACGATGTTCGCGCTGAGCTCGCTCGTCTATGGCGCGATCCTGGGCGTCTGGGCGGTCGCTGACAGCCCGACGGTGATCATCGTCAGTCGCATCTTCACCGGCGTCGCGTTCACCGGGATCATCGTCAGCATCGTCCTGACCATCGCCACGCTGTTGCCGTCCGACCTCCAGGCGACGGGCCAGGCGCTCTTCCAGACGACGACGAACGGGATCGGGGCTGTCATCGCCAACGTCGTCGGCGGCGCGCTGTTCCAGGTCGTCGGTCCGGGCGCGGTCTTCGGCTCGGCCGCGGCCCTGGCCGTGATCGCCGCGATCCTCGGGTTCATGGTCTTTCCCGCCAGATCCGCCCGCTCGCCGGTACGATAGACGGGTGACCATCCCCCTCATCGCCGCAGTCGACGTCTGTGTCGTCGGCTCCGGTTCGGCCGGTTCGAGCGCGGCCATCGCGGCCGCCCGGACGGGGGCGAACACGCTGCTTGTCGAGAAGCTGCCGTTCCTCGGCGGCAATTCCACCGCAGTCCTCGACACGTTCTATGGCTTCTACACGCCGGGCAGTCGCTCCCGCAAGGTGGTCGGAGGTATCGCCGACGACGTGGTGGCCGGGCTGCGTGCCCTCGGGCCGGTGGTCGAGCGCCCGAACACGTATGGCGCGGGGACCGGGATCACCTACCTCGGTGAGCACCTCAAGGTGGTCTGGGAGCGGCTGGCCGAGGGGGCCGGTGTCCGCATCCTGCTGCATGCGTTCCTCCAGGACGCCGAGGTGCGCGACGGACGCGTGGTCGGGATCACGATCGCCACCAAGGCTGGGCTGCGCCGAGTCGAGGCGGGCATCTTCATCGACGCCTCGGGTGACGCCGACCTCTCGGCATACGCCGGGTTCGGCTATGAGGTCGCTGGCGAACTCGATCCCGCGCAGACGCTCACCACCACGTTCCGGATGGCCAACGTGGACCAGGCGCGCCGCCGGTCCGTGTCGAAGGAGGCACTCCACGCGTTGATGAGCGAGGCCGCCGCCTCTGGTGCATACGACCTGCCGCGCCGCGAGGGGAGCGACCACATCACCCCGATCGATGGCGTGACGGCCACGATCATGACCCGACTGGAATCGACCACCCGTGAGGGCGGCCACATCGTCAACGCCACCGACCCCGACTTCCTGACCCGGGCCGAGATCGACGGTCGTCGCCAGGCGCTTGAGTACGCCCGGTTCCTGGTCGATCGCGTGCCGGGCTACGAGGGCGCATCGCTCGTCGCGCTCTCGTCGCAGGT
>JBBQLI010000027.1:0-29937 GCA_038327765.1 Candidatus Limnocylindrales bacterium
CGCCCCGGTCACCCGAGGTGACCATTCCGTGACGACCCCACCCGCAGCCCGCGCTGCCCACCATGAGTCAGGAACCCTCACGTGAACGTGCTCGACGAGATCGTCCAGGATCAGCTCCGCACCGACCTCCCGGAACTTGCCACCGGTGACACCGTGAAGGTGTCCGCGAAGGTCGTCGAAGGTTCTCGTGAGCGCATCCAGGTCTTCGAAGGCACCGTCATGCGCCTCCGTGGCGGAGGGATCACCCGCTCCATCACGGTCCGCCGGATCGCATCCGGGGTCGGCGTCGAGCGGACGTTCAAGGTCCACAGCCCACGGATCGAGAAGATCGAGGTCCTGCGCCACGGCAAGGTCCGTCGCGCGCAGCTGTACTTCCTGCGCGATCGCGTGGGCAAGGCGGCCACTCTCCGCGAGCGGCGCACCACCTAGTCGCCCCCGTCACCCGCGAAGACCCGCGACCCCGCCGGCCTGGCGGGGTCGAACCATGTCCGGCGCGATACCCTAGACGCCGATGACCGTGATCGTCCCCTCCCTGCGCTATGAGCGCCGCCTCTGGAACGACGGCCTCGTCCGTGTCGTCGGAGTGGACGAGGTAGGGGTCGCGCCGACCTGCGGGGCCGTCGTCGCCGCGGCGGTCATCATGCGACCTGGCTGCCACCGGATCGTCGGCGTGCGGGACTCGAAGATGCTCTCGGCGAGCCAGCGCGCACGCCTCGCCCCGCTGATCCGAGCCCGGGCCGTGGCCGTCGGCGTGGGTGCCGCGTCGGTCCGTGAGATCGATCAGCTCAACATCTATCACGCCACGCATCTCGCCATGCGTCGCGCCATCGCGCGCGTCGGCGGGCACGAGCACGTCCTGGTGGATGGCAACCGGATCGCCGGGTTCGAGCACGCGGTCGGCCCGTACTCCGCGATCGTCAAGGGCGACGCCAAGGTCTATTCGATCGCGTGTGCCTCGGTGGTCGCCAAGGTCGTCCGGGACCGGATGATGGAGCGTCTGTCGCATCGCTACCCGGCATACGGCTGGGAACGCAACCAGGGATATGCCACCCAGGAGCACCGTGACGCGATCCGCGCCAACGGGCTGACCCCGTTCCATCGTCGCTCGTTCCTTGCGTTGCAGCGGACGCTGGCTGGCGATCAGCTTGACTTCGACCTGCTTGGCGACCCATCGGCGTCGGCGTCGATCCACGAACGCCTTGAACGCGAACTCGTGCCGGTGATGGCCGATGACGCCACCCTGGACGCCCTCGATCTGGAGTCGCTCGACCTGGTGCTGCCCGCGGCGTTCTGACCCTCGCCGATACGTGGCGGATAAGCGCGCCGGTCCAGGATGGCCGCATGGTTGACCGGCCCATCGAACCGTCGCGAACCTCGGCCCAGCAGGCGGGTGATGCCGCCGAGTCCATGGTCGCGGAACGACTGACGGCCGAAGGCTGGGCGATCCTGGCTCGGAATGTCCATGTCGGTCGCCACGAGCTTGATCTCGTGGCGATCGATCCGGGTCCGCCGGCGATGCTCGTGGTGGTCGAAGTTCGCTGGCGGGCGGACCGTGCGTTCGGTCTGCCCGAGGAGACCGTGGATCACCGCAAGCGGACACGGGTGCGGACCGCGGCCTACGGCCTGCTGGACCGTGGCACGCTGCCGGATGGGGGAGGACTGCCCCACCTTCCCCTTCGGTTCGACCTCGTGGTGGTCGAGCCCGCAGCATCCCGAGACGGGCAGCGGCGGATCCGGCACCACCGCGCGGCGTTCTAGGGTCGCCCGCCTCCGCGGGTCACCATCGGTCCCTGTGCTATCATCCCGGCCGGTCCGGGCGCCTGAAGGCTCCCGAGCCACCAGATCAACCGCCCGCCCCTCGCGACCGCGAGGACGGAGCTCACACGCGGACCCATCCCGCCCGGGGTGGTGCCGGTCCGGCGGCCCTGATGGGCTCCTCGACCGGTCCCCAGGTGACGAGGCCCGCGGAGGAACGAACCGACAGGAGGTCGTCAACCGTGCCGTCCGTATCGATGCGGCAGCTGCTCGAGGCCGGGGTCCACTTCGGTCATCAGACGCGCCGCTGGAACCCCAAGATGCGCCCGTTCATCTTCGCGGAGCGCAACGGGATCCACATCATCGACCTTGCCCAGACCGTCCAGCGCCTGGACCTTGCCCTCGAGGCCGTGCGTGACACGGTCGCTCGTGGCGAGCTGGTCCTCTTCGTGGGGACCAAGAAGCAGGCCCAGGAGCCGGTGGCCCAGGAGGCCACCCGTGCCGGGATGCCGTATGTCAACAAGCGCTGGCTCGGCGGCATGCTCACCAACTTCGTCACGATCAAGAAGCGCATGGGTCTGCTCGAGCAGCTCGAGGCACGCCAGGCGGCTGGTGACTTCGAGCGCATGACCAAGAAGGAAGCCGCGAAGCTGACCGAGGAGATGGTCAAGCTCCAGGGCACCCTCGGTGGCATGCGCAAGATGAAGCGCGCTCCCGGCGCCATCTTCATCGTCGATCCGCATCGTGAGCGCATCGCGGTGACCGAGGCGAACAAGCTCGAGATCCCGGTCATCGGGACGGGCGACACCAACGTGGACCCCGACGAGCTGGACTTCATCATCCCCGCGAACGACGACGCGATCCGGGCGATCCGGCTGCTCTGCACGCTGGTCGCGGACGCCGCGATCGAGGGTGCTCAGCAGCGTGCGCAGCGCAGCTCGAACGAGTCCGACATGGTCGAGGCCGTCCAGCTGCCCGAGGCCGAGGAAGAGGTCCCCGGTGCATCCGACGAGCTCGTCGCGGCCCTCGCCGGCGGCGCAGCGCTCACGTTCGAGCCGGATGCGGACGAGGACGACGACCTGCTGCCCGGTGACCGGGCAGCCAGGACCGAGCTTCCGGTCGTCGCCGACGCCCCGGAGGCATCGCCCGAGGAGATCGCCGCCGAACTCGCCCGTGAAGCGGCCGAGAAGGCCGAGGACGACGGCTCCGCGCCCGCGGCCGGCTGAGCGGACGACCGAGAACGACCCACATCAGCGGCGACCGACGCGGTCGCCGCGAAACGACAGGAGAGTCAGAGGCCCATGGCGGAGATCACCGCGGACATGGTCAAGGAACTGCGCGAGCGGACCGGCGCCGGGTTCATGGATTGCAAGAAGGCGCTGACTGAAGCGGACGGCGACATCGATGCAGCGACGGCACTGCTCCGTGAGCGGGGCGTGGCCCAGGCCGCCAAGAAGGCGGGCCGCGACGCGCGCGAAGGACTGATCGGCAGCTATATCCACATGGGCGGTCGGTTCGGTGCGCTCGTGGAGGTCAACTGCGAGACGGACTTCGTGGCTCGCAACGAGCAGTTCCAGCAGCTCGTGAAGGACCTGGCGATCCAGGTCGTCGCGCTGCGCCCGGACTACCCCACGATCGAATCGATCCCGGCCGACGTGCTGGCCGCCAAGAAGGCCGAGCTGCTGGCCGACGAGACCGTCCAGAAGAAGCCCGAGAACATCCGCGAACAGATCGTCGACGGACAGCTCCGCAAGTGGTATCAGCAGGTGGTGCTCACCGAGCAGCCATTCCGCGACACCGAGCAGACGGTCGGGCAGCTCATCATCAGCGCCATCGCGACGATCGGCGAGAACATCCGCGTGCGTCGGTTCGTCCGGTTCGAGGTCGGGGAGGAGCTGTGAGCGAAGTCGGGTCGGCGTCGGGCGAGGCCACGGCGCCGCTCCGCTATCGCCGGATCCTGCTCAAGCTGTCGGGCGAGGCACTCCTCGGCGACCGCCCCTATGGCGTCGATCCCGCCGTCTGTGCGTTCATCGCGAAACAGGTCGCCGTCGTCCATGGGATGGGCGTCCAGATCGGGATCGTCGTCGGTGGCGGCAACATCTTCCGCGGCCTGGCGGCGTCGGCGCGCGGGATGGACCGGGCCACCGCGGACTACATCGGGATGATCGCGACGGTGATGAACGGCCTCGCCATCCAGGACGCCCTCGAGCGCGCCGGCGTTGCCACCAGGGTGATGACGGCGATCGCGATGAACGAGGTCGCCGAGCCGTACATCCGGCGCCGCGCGATCCGGCATCTCGAGAAGGGCCGCGTCGCCGTCTTCGTGGCGGGAACGGGCAATCCCTATTTCACGACGGACACGGCGGCCGCCCTGCGCGCCGTCGAGATCAACGCCGAGGTCCTCCTCAAGGCGACCAAGGTGGACGGCGTCTACGACAAAGACCCCATGTCGCATCCGGACGCACAGCGCTACGCTCAGCTCGGCTACGCCGATCTGCTGCGCGATCAACTGAAGGTGCTCGACGCGACCGCCGTCAGCCTGTGCATGGAGAACGGCCTGCCGATCGTGGTCTTCGACCTGAATCAGCCCGACAACATCACACGAGTCGCGACAGGGGAAACGGTCGGGACCCTCATCTCGGGCGCACCGAGCGCCGCCGGAGGTGTCCGCGCATGAGCACCCAGATCATCGCCGAGACGGATCAGAAGATGGCTCGCGCCATCGAGGCCATGGAACGCGATTTCCAGGGCGTGCGGACGGGGCGCGCCTCCACGTCACTCGTGGAGCGGATCATGGTCGACTACTACGGGACGTCGACACCGCTCAACCAGCTCGCCGGGATCAACGTGCCGGAGCCGCACCAGATCGTCATCCAGCCGTGGGACCGCGGCGTCCTTGGCGCGATCGAGAAGGCCATCACCAAGAGCGACATCGGGCTGATGCCAAACGTCGATGGGACCGTGGTGCGTCTCAATATCCCGCCGCTCACCGAGGAACGTCGCAAGGACCTCGTGCGGGTCGTCCACAAGCGGATGGAGGAAGCCAAGGTCGAGATCCGCAATCTCCGCCGCGACGCCTCCGACGCCCTCAAGAAGGAGGAGCGCGACGGCGGGGTCGGTGCCGATGAGGCTCGCCGCGAGGTCGATATCCTCCAGAAGACGACCGATCGCCACACCTCGGAGATCGATCGTCTGGGTGAAGCGAAGCAACAGGAGATCCTGGAGGTCTAGTGGCCGGCGCACCCATCGCCAGACCCGTCGACCCCACGTCCAGCGCCGATGCCCCGGACGGTTTCGACATCGCGCCGTCGGATCGACCCCGTCACGTCGCGATCATCATGGACGGCAACCGGCGTTGGGCGCGGGAAGCCGGCCTGAGCGAGGCGGAAGGCCACGCCGCCGGCGTCGAGGCGATCCGCCCGATCATCCGCCACGCGGTGCGGCGCGGGATCGCCGCCCTCTCCCTCTTCGCGTTCAGCAGCGAGAACTGGTCGCGTTCCCCGGAGGAGGTCGGTGTCCTGCTGGGACTGCTCGAGTCGGCGATCCGTGCCGAGACCCCGGAGCTGCGCGAGCAGGGCGTCCAGATCCGTCTGCTCGGACGGATGGAGGAACTTCCGGTGGCCACCCGGACCTCGATCGGCGAGGCGCTTGCCGAGACGGCGCATGGCGATCGGCTGATGCTCAACGTGGCGTTCAACTACTCCGGCCGCATCGAGATCGTGGATGCTGCACGACGTTGTCTTGCCGACGGGCTGACCATCGACCAGATCGACGAGGAGGCGATCGATGCCCGGCTCTACACCGTGGGCCTGCCGCCACTCGACCTGCTGATCCGGACGGGCCGCGAGTATCGGATCAGCAACTTCCTGATCTGGCAGGCGCAATACGCGGAGCTCTATTTCACCGACCTCCTGTGGCCGGACTTCGGGCCTGCCGCATTCGATGCCGCCATCGTCGAGTTCGCGCGCCGTCATCGCCGGTTCGGGCGCTGACGGGCTGATCGGCGTGCGTCAGCGAGCGATCAGCGCCGCCGTCCTTGTCCCCGTCCTGCTCATCGTCCTGGGCATCGGCGGTCCGGTCCTCTCCCTTGGCATCGCCGCACTGACGGTGGCGGCCGGACTCGAGATGTTCCGGCTCCTCCGCGCCGGTGGCTACCCGACGTTCAGCCTGCTCGGGATCGCCATCGCGCTGGTCATCGTCCTCGACGCCGCGTTCCCCGAGGTCCTCGAGGGGAGCGGACTGCTGCTCGGAGCCGTCGGGATCGTGCTGGTGGCCGTCGCGGCGTTCAGCCGGACTGACCCGCGTGACGGTCTGTCGACCTGGATGGCCACGATCTTCGGGGCGCTCTATGTCTCGCTCCTGTCGTTCGTGATCCGGCTGGGTCACGCGGCCCCGGCCGTTCCCGCGAGCGCGCCGCTCGAGTGGCTCGGCACGCAGCGCTCCTGGGTGCTGCTGCTGGTCCTGACCGTGTGGGCCTACGACACCGGCGCCTACCTGTTCGGGAAGCGCTTCGGGCGGGCAAGATTCCTGACCCACATCTCGCCGTCGAAGACCTATGCCGGCCTGATCGGCGGCGTCGTGGCGTCGACCCTCGTCGCGGCCCTGATGCTATGGGCGGTCGGCCAGTCGCCGATCCACGCGATCGTGCTGGGGCCGCTCACGGCGCTGGCGGCACAGGCCGGCGACCTTGCCGAGTCCGTGATCAAGCGCGCCGCCGGCGCGAAGGACTCCGGCACGCTGATCCCTGGTCATGGCGGCATCCTCGACCGCGTCGACTCGTTCCTGTTCGCGGCACCCGTCGTGACCCTCTATGTCGTGGCGATCCTTGCCTGACGTCCGCCCGCCGACGCGCGTCGCGCTCATCGGTTCGACCGGGTCGATCGGCCGTCAGGCGGTCGATGTGCTCGAGGCGCACCCGGTCCTGTTCCGTGTCACGGCGCTCGCGACCGGTTCGAGCGCCTCCGTCCTGGAGCAGCAGACGGCACGACTGCATCCGGCCGCGGTCTCGCTCGCCGATGAGACCGCCTTGCGTGGCCTCGACCTGCCGGCCGGCACGGAACGGGTCACCGGAGCAGACGCCCTCGAGGCACTCGTCACCCGCGACGACGTCGACCTGGTCGTCATCGCCACCGGCGGCGTGGTCAGCCTGCGGCCGGTCCTGGCCGCGCTTCGGGCGGGCAAGATCGTGGCCACCGCCAACAAGGAGACCCTCGTGGCTGGGGGACACCTGGTCATGCCCGAGGCACGTGCCCGCGCCGCCGCCGTGGCCGCCATGGACCCCGCCAGCCCGCACGCGAGCCCGCTCTCGTGGCTGCGTCCGATCGATTCCGAGCACTCGGCCATCTGGCAGAGCCTCGCCGGCGAATCCATGGCTGACGTGGCAGCCCTGATCCTGACCGCCTCGGGCGGACCGTTCCTCGACGCGACGCCGGCAGCGCTGGCGGCGGTCACCCCTGCACAGGCGTTGCGCCACCCCATCTGGACGATGGGCGCCAAGATCACCATCGATTCCGCCACCCTCGCCAACAAGGGCCTGGAGGTCATCGAGGCACACTGGCTGTACGATGTCGGCTACGACGCCATCGAGGTGGTCATCCACCCGCAGAGCGTCGTTCACTCGGCCGTCCGCTATCGCGACGGTTCCGTCAAGGCCCAGTTGGGCACCCCGGATATGCGACTTCCCATCCAGTACGCGCTCACCTATCCCCGTCGCCTGCCCTCACCGGCTGTGGCGCCCGACCTGATCTCCATCGGCCGGCTGGACTTCCGTGCCCCCGATGACACCAGCTTCCCGGCATTGCGCATCGCCCGCACTGCCGGGCGGATGGGTCCGTGGGCGTCGGCCGCCCTGATCGCCGCGGACGACGTCGCGGTCGCCCGGTTCCTCGCAGGAACGCTGTCCTTCACCGGGATCCCGGCACTGCTCGAGGCCGCGGTGACGCGCTATGGCGCGACCAGCGGCCCGGAACCCGATGTCGAGGCGCTCGTGGCGCTCGACGCCGAGGTGCGGGTCGTCTTCGAGACCGCATCGATCGGGGGGCTCGCATGATCGGGTTCATCCATTCGCTGATCACGATCGTCCTGTTCTTCGGGATCCTGGGAATCCTGGTGATCATCCACGAGCTCGGCCACTTCCTGACCGCGCGACTCGCCAACGTCCGGGTACTCGAATTCGGGGTGGGGTTCCCGCCGCGCGCGAAGGTGCTGCGATCGAAGGGCGAGACGCTCTACACGCTCAACTGGCTGCCGATCGGCGGTTTCGTCAAGCTCGAGGGCGAGGACGGCGACGACGCCACGGACCCGCGTTCGTTCTCCACGCAGCGTCTCCCCACCAAGCTGTGGATCCTGGTCGCCGGCGTCCTGATGAATGTCCTGCTGGCGTTCGCGATCTTCACCGGGATCGCCTTGCTGGCGACGCCGTACGTCGGGGTCACCATCCCGAGCGTCCAGCCCGATTCGCCGGCCGCGGCGGCTGGCCTCGTTGGCGGCGATGCGATCCTGGCGGTGGATGGCGATCGATACGAATTCAATGGCGCCACGAACGCCCTCGACGACCTGCGCCAGCGCATCGGGACCACGGTGGTGCTGACCCTCCTCCATGCCGATGGGTCGCGCTCGGATGTCAGCGTGCCGCTGCGCACCCAGGCGCAGATCGACGACAAGCACGGCCCCCTCGGGGTCTCCGCGAGCACGGCCTCACCGTTCCAGAACGTGTTCTACGGCGAGTACACCGGCCACGATCCGGTCAGGGCGGTCCAGATGGGTGCCAACCAGACGGGCGCGGCACTCGGACTGATCGTGGATGGTCTGGGCTCGCTGGTCCATTCGGTCGCGACGGACCCGACGGCGCCGCCGCCCGTCTCGGGGCCTGTCGGCATCGCGACGCAGCTCGGCGACATCTTCTGGAATGCCGGTCCGATCATGACCCTGTTCGTGGCCGGGATCCTGTCGGCGAACCTGGCCGTGGTGAACGTCCTGCCGTTCCCGCCGCTCGATGGCGGGCGGATGCTGATGATCGTCCTGAAGCGACTGTTCGGCGCTCGGATCAGCCTGCGCGCCGAGCAGCTGACCTACATGGTCGGGTTCGTTTTCCTGTTCGCGTTCCTGATCTGGGTGACCGGCTTCGACATCGTGCGCAGCCTCGGCGGTCTCGGCACGTGAGCTCGCCCGACACACTGCGCCCGATCCGTCACGCGACGGTCAGCGTCGATGTCGGCGGCGTCCTCGTCGGGAGCGCCCACCCGGTCGTCGTGCAGTCGATGACCAACACCGACACGGCGGACGCCGATGCCACCGCGATCCAGGTCGCCCGGCTGGCCCACGCCGGGAGTCAGCTGGTCCGCGTCACGGTCAACACCGAGGAGGCCGCCGCCGCCGTCCCCGAGATGGTCCGCAAGGTGCGCGGGCTCGGTGTCGATGTCCCCATCGTCGGCGACTTCCACTACAACGGCCACAAGCTCCTGATCGACTACCCGGAGACCGCGCAACTGCTCGCGAAGTACCGGATCAACCCTGGCAATGTCGGCGGCAAGCGCCACGACGAGCATTTCGCCACGATCGTGAAGGTCGCGGTCGACAACGGCAAACCGGTCCGCATCGGCGTCAACTGGGGCTCGCTGGACCAGGCCATCCTCACCGAGCTCATGGATGTCAATGCACGGTCGGCGCAACCGCGTGACGCGCGCGACGTGATGATCGACGCGATGCTCGAATCGGCGATGCGCTCCGCAGAGCTGGCCGAGCAGACCGGCCTTCGCCACGACCAGATCATCCTCTCGGCGAAGGTCTCGGGCGTGCGCGACCTCATCGACGTCTACCGGCTGCTCGCCGCGCGATCGGACTACGCGCTCCATCTCGGCCTGACCGAGGCGGGCATGGGCGACAAGGGCGTCATCGCCTCGACCGCTGGCGTCGCCATCCTCCTCAATGAGGGCATCGGCGACACGATCCGCGTCTCGCTCACGCCGGAGCCGGGTGCGCCGCGCGAACGCGAGGTGGAGGTCGCCCAGCAGATCCTTCAATCGATGGGGCTCCGTTCCTTCCTGCCGCAGGTGAGCGCCTGCCCGGGCTGTGGCCGGACCACCAGTACGTTCTTCCAGGAGATGGCCCAGCAGATCCAGGGGTACCTCAAGGAGCAGATGCCTCGCTGGCGCGAGACGCATCCCGGGGCCGAGGACCTGCGCGTCGCGGTGATGGGCTGCGTCGTCAATGGGCCGGGGGAGTCGAAGCACGCTGATATCGGGATCAGCCTCCCGGGCACGTTCGAGGAACCGGTGGCGCCCGTCTTCATCGACGGCAAGCTCGACCGGACCCTGCGCGGCGACCGCCTCGTCGCGGAATTCATCGAGATCCTCGAGGACTACGTCGCGAACCGCTTCCCGACACCGGTCGCCGACTAGGCAGGTGACGCGAGGCGCGGACCGACCGCCTCGTGGTCGAGTCCACCCATCCGGGTGTATACTCCGCGTCCAACTGAACGGCCGCTCCGTGACGTGGGTGACCCCCACGTCTTGTTTTTGAGCAGCGGTTCTCGAACAACGCCATACAACGAACGGAGGCCATCGTGAGTCGAGACTTCGTCGGTGCCCTCCTCCAGCTCAACGCCGAGAAGCAGATCTCCCGCGAGCAGCTGATCGGAGCCGTCGAGGACGGGATCCAGTCCGCCTATCGACGCGTCGCTGCGGATGAATCCATCCAGGTCCGCATCGATGCCGAGACCGGCAAGATCCGTGCCTACCGCGCGCGCCGTGTCGTCGACGAGGTCGAGGATGCCGTTACGGAGATCACGGTCGCGGAAGCGAAGCCGCTCGACCCGACCGCCGAGGTAGGCGACATGGTGGAGACCGAGCAGCTCGATGGCGACGTCTTCGGTCGCATCGGCGCCCAGACAGCCAAGCAGATCGTCCTGCAGCGGATCCGCGAGGTCGAACGCGACCAGGTCTTCGACCAGTTCGCGAGCCGCGAGGGCGAGCTGATCAACGGCACGGTCAACCGCGTCGAACCGCGTGGGCTGATCATCGATGTCGGCAAGAACGTCGAGGCGGTCCTGCGCCCGTCCGAGCAGAGCACGCTCGAGCACTACCGCATCGGGCAGAACGTCAAGGCGTTCGTGCTCGAGGTGCGTCGCTCCACGAAAGGTCCCGAGATCCTCGTCAGCCGCACGCACAAGGGCTTCCTCAAGCGCCTGTTCGAGCTCGAGGTCCCCGAGATCCACAGCGGCACCGTCGAGATCAAGGCGATCGCCCGCGAGGCGGGCAGCCGGTCCAAGGTGGCCGTCGCTTCGCGTCAGGATGGGCTTGACCCGGTCGGTGCCACCGTCGGCCAGCGCGGCGCGCGGGTCCAGGCCGTGGTCGCCGAACTCGCCGGCGAGAAGATCGACGTCATCCCCTGGAGCGACGACGCGGGCGTGTTCGTCGCGAACGCCCTCAGCCCGGCGCAGGTGCTTGGCGTCGACATCGACGAGGAGCACCGCATCGCCAGCGTCACCGTTCCGGAGCGGATGCTCTCGCTGGCCATCGGCCGCGAAGGCCAGAACGCCCGGCTCGCCGCCCGATTGACCGGCTGGCGCATCGATATCCGCAGCGACGTCTCGGTCGCCGAAGCGAAGGCCGCGGCCGATGCCACGGTCGCCGAGGCCGCAGACCCGGAGCCGGAGGCGATCGTCGTCGCACCCGACGGGGACGCGATCGCGCCAGCCAAGCCCAAGCGCGTGGCGAAGAAGGCCGCTGCCGCGGCCGCCGAGCCGGTCGCCCCCGCCGAAGGGGAAGCGGAGGCGGCAGCCGTCGTCGCACCGGCCAAGCCCAAGCGCGTCACGAAGAAGGAAGCGGCAGCCGTCGTCGCCACGGCCAAGCCCAAGCGCGTGACGAAGAAGGCAGCCGCCGCCGAGCCCTCGACCGACGACGCAGCCGCTCCGGGGGCCACGGTCGCCGCCACGCCGAAGCGTCGCGCCAAGAAGACCGCCGAGGCCACCGAGGAGGTGGCGTCGTAGCCGGACCGCAGCGAGTCGCGTCCCCACGGCGCGTCCCGAGCCGCTCGTGCGTCGCATGTCGGACGTCCCGGCCCAAGCGCGAGTTGATCCGCGTGGTCCGCATGCCTGACGGTGCCGTGGTCGTCGATCCCAGCGGTCGTCTCGCCGGTCGCGGCGCCTACGTCTGCGACGACCCAGCCTGCATCGCCAAAGCACTCACCAAGGGCGCCCTCGGACGGGCGCTCTCGACCCCACTCCCGCAGGAGCTCCGCGAGGCGCTCACGGCCGGAGTCCCGAACCCCGACATCACCATCGAAGGAGGAGCCCGTGGCCAGAAGTAGGAGCGGCACCCGCGGCCGTCGCGGGCCCCGCAAGCCACCGCGTCGAGACGGCGCATTCCCGTCCCAGGTCCAGGTTGCCGACCCGCGCGAACGTGGCGCGATCGAGCTGCCGACGACGATCACCGTCAAGGAGCTCGCCGAGGTCCTCTCGGTCAATCCGGCGGACGTCATCCGCGAGCTGATCAAGAGCGGCATCTTCGCGACCATCAACCAGCTCATCGACCGCGACACCGCGTCGCTCGTGGCGAGCGAGCTCGGGTACGAAGTGGCTGAGACCGTGCTGGCGTCGGGCAACCCGGCCGCCGACGCGGAGGCCGAAGGCAAGCCCGCCGAAGCCACCAAGGAAGTCCTCTACGAGGAGGACGACGCTGCCGACCTCCTGCCGCGTGCCCCGATCGTGACCGTCATGGGTCATGTCGACCATGGCAAGACAAGCCTGCTCGACGCCATCCGGACGACGGAGGTCGCGGCCGGGGAGCGCGGTGGCATCACGCAGCACATCGGCGCGAGCGAAGTCACCCACGACGGCAAGCGCGTGGTCTTCCTCGACACACCGGGTCACGAAGCGTTCACGGCCATGCGCGCCCGTGGCGCGAGAGTCACCGATATCGCGGTGGTCGTGGTGGCCGCCGACGACGGCGTCATGCCCCAGACCCTCGAGGCGATCAGCCACGCCAAGGCCGCCAAGGTGCCGATCATCATCGCGCTCAACAAGATCGACAAGCCCGATGCGAATCCGGAGCGGGTCAAGACTGAACTGACCGAGGCCGGCATCGTTGTCGAGGAATATGGCGGCGACGTGCCGCTGGTGCCCGTCTCCGCGAAGACGCGTCTGGGCCTCGATCAGCTGATCGAGATGATCCTGCTCGTCGCGGACCTCCAAGAGCTCAAGGCGAACCCGAAGCGATCCGCGGTCGGCACCATCGTGGAAGCGCAGCTCGACAAGGGTCGTGGTCCGGTGGCTACGGCGCTCGTCCAGACCGGCACGCTCAAGATCGGCGACGTGATCGTCGTTGGCGAGACGTTCGGTCGCGTCCGAGCGCTCGAGAACGACCTGGGCAAGCGCGTGACCAAGGCCGGTCCGTCCAGTGCGGTCGTCATCCTCGGCCTCGCGGACGTCCCGCAGGCAGGTGACATCCTCCGCGTCGTCGCCGACGAGAAGGAAGCCCGCTCCATGGTCGAGGCCCGCAAGGCCCAGGCCGCCGCGAAGAGCGGGGAGGGGAGTGGTCGGGCCACCCTGGAGGACCTGTACAGCCAGATCCAGGCAGGCCAGGCCAAGGAACTGCGGATGATCCTCAAGGCCGACGTGTCGGGTTCGCTCGGAGCCATCACGCACGCTCTCGATCAGCTGGACCAGGAGGAGATCCGCCTCAACGTCCTGCTGACGGGTGCCGGCGACATCACCGACAACGACATCATGCTGGCCGCGGCCTCGAACGCCATCGTGGTCGGCTTCAACACGAAGATCACCGACACCGCCCGTCGGGCCGCTGAGGCCGAGGGGGTCGATGTCCGGCTCTACGACATCATCTACAAGCTCACCGACGACGTCGACAACGCTCTGAAGGGTCTGCTCGAGCCGGTCGTGGTGGAGGTCGTGGAAGGTCGAGCGGAGGTCCGTCAGGTCATCCGTGTCGGCAAGAGCACGGTCATCGCCGGCTGCTACGTGACCGACGGCCGGATGATCCGCGGCGGCGCCCGGGTGTGGCGTGGCGGCAAGATCATCGCGACGGACAAGATCGAGTCGCTGCGCCGGTTCCGAGACGACGTGCGCGAAGTGCTCGCCAACTACGAGTGCGGGATCGGCCTGGCCGATTTCCACGACATCGTCGAAGGCGACATCATCGAATGCTTCTCCTCGCAGACCGTCTCCCGAGCAGTCAGCGGCTGATCGCCGCTGACGCCGTGATGACACCACGATCGCGAGCTACCGCACGGATGGCGGTCTCGTGAGTCAACGGACCGAGCGGGTCGACGAGCTCCTGCGCCAGGAGATCACCTCGATCGTCAGTCGTGACGTGGCCGATCCCCGGGTCGGCTTCGTCACGATCACCAGCGTCGAGACCACCGCGGACCTGCGCCACGCGAAGGTGTGGGTCAGCGTCATCGGCCAGCCGGCCGAGCGCGACATGACGCTTGCCGCCCTGCGGCGGGCCATGCCGTTCGTCCGGCATGAGCTTGGGTCGCGCCTGCGCATCCGGCGGATCCCTGACCTGCACATCCACCTCGACGACACCGCGGAACGGGGCACGCGCGTCCTCCAGCTGCTGCACGAGATCTCGGCCGGGGACGAAGCGGTCGAAAACGTCCCGACCGTGGAGCCGCTCCCCACACCAGTGGCCCGCCTCCGGCACGAGGGCGACCTGCCCGATGAGCCACCGTCGGCCTCGCCACCGGTCACCCCGGGTGTGCGCCGCCGACGTCGACCCCATGGTCCGGCCCCGCGCCCTGGTGAGCGGCGATGACCGTCGACCTGGAGCCGTACCTGTCGGCTGTTCCCCAGATCGTCGTGGACCGCATCCTCGGGGCGCGGCGCGTCCTGGCGGTCGGCCACGAGAACCCGGATGCGGACACGCTCGGGGCCACCCTCGCCATCGTTCGCATCATCGAGGCGCTCGGTGGCCGTGCAGACGCGGTCACCTCCGACCCGCCGCCACCCTTGTACGACTTCCTGACCGGCGTGGAGCGCGTCCGCTCCGATCCGGATCCCGACGCGGACTACGACCTCGTCGTCATCTCCGATTGCGGATCGCTGACGCGCGTCGGTGCAGTCGGCGTCCGTCATGCCGATCTGTTCGAGCGCATCCCGCGGGTCGTCATCGACCATCACGCATCGAACGACAGCAGCGGCGAGGCCGACTGGATCGATGCTCGAGCGGCCGCGACCTGCGAGATGGTCACCCTGCTGGCACTCCGTCTCGGGATGCCGCTCACGCTGGGGGATGGCGCGCTCGCTGCCGATCTGATGGGCGGCATCGTGATGGACACCGCCACCTTCGCCCATCCGAACGCGACACCACGGACCCTCGCAGTGGCCGCCGCGCTGGTCGAGGCCGGTGCGCCACTGTCAGACATCTCGCGCCGTCTGTATCGGACCAAGCCCGAAGCGCAGCTCCGCCTTTTCGGGCGCGTACTGGACCGGCTGGAGAGTGCGGATGATGGCCGGGTGATCTGGTCGACCCTGTTCGAGGCCGATCTCACCGAGACCGGGACCCTGCCCGCGCATTCGGAAGGGATCATCGACCTCCTGGCGCAGGCCGAAGCCGCGGAGGTTTCCATCATGTTCAAGGAGGACGTACGCGGGACCCGCCTGAGCGTCCGGACGCGACCCGGCGGTGTCGATGCGACCGTACTGACCGGTCGGTTCGGGGGCGGTGGTCATGCGCGGGCCGCGGGCGCGACCATCGAGCAGCCGATCGCCGACGCTCGTCCGGCCGTCCTCGCGGAGGCACTTCGGCTGGTCGCCGAGGTCCACCGCTAGTCATGGCCCACGCATCGCTCGGGCCAGGGATCGACGGCGTCCTGATCGTAAACAAGCCGACCGGTCCCACCTCGCACGACGTGGTCGCCCTCGTCCGAAGACTGGCCGCCACGAAACGTGTCGGGCATGGTGGGACCCTCGATCCCTTCGCCGCGGGCGTCCTTCCGCTCTTCCTGGGCCACGGGACACGACTCGTCGAATACCACCTGGGCGATCGCAAGGGCTATCGCGCGACGATCTGCTTCGGCGCCAGCTCCACGACGGACGACCTGGAAGGGGAGTTGACGCCTGCCACCGGCGCGGCTCCCGACCGTGCCGCGCTCGAGACGGCACTGGGCGGGTTCCGCGGGGCGATCACCCAGCGCCCTCCGGCGTTCAGTGCGATCAAAGTCGGCGGGCGCCGCGCCTACGCGCTGGCCCGTGCCGGCGAGGCCGTGGTCCTGCGAGAGCGGGACGTGGTCATCCACGCCCTTGACCTCGTGTCGTGGGACGACGCGGACCACGCTCGCCCGATCGCGATCGTCGACGTGAGCTGTTCGGCCGGGACCTACGTGCGTGCCCTCGCCCGCGACATCGGCGCCGCTACGGGAAGTGCCGCCTACCTGGGTGCCCTCACGCGCACGTCGTCGGGCCCATTCCGCATCGAGGACGCGCATGACCTTGATGCGATCCGCAGAGCCGCGGAGGTCGGGCCAGCGGGTCTCGCCCCACTGCTCCGACCCATCGATGCGGGGCTCGACGCGATCCCGGAGTTGATCCTCACCCCGGATGAGGTGCATGCGGTCTCACGCGGCCAGTTCGTGGCCCCGGCGGCGGGCTTCGGAGGCGACGCAGAGACCTTCCGCTTGCGCGCCCCCGATGGCACGCTCGTCGCCATCGCGACCCGTTCCGGCGCCCGGCTCGCGCCCGACAAGGTCTTCATCGGCGCGGTCACACCGCCGGTCTCGTCGGGAGTCTGACCGCGATGCGGGTCGTGGCCGGCATCGATGCGCTGGTCGCCCAGGATGGGCCGCTGTTCGTGGTCGTCGGCGTGTTCGACGGTCTGCACCTTGGCCATCGCTACCTCCTCGAGCGGCTTGCCCGTGAAGCGCAGACCCGCGCCGCCCGACCCACCGTCATCACGTTCGACCACCACCCGGACGAGATCCTCACCGGTCAGGCGCCGCCACTGCTGATCGATCCCGACGAGCGGCTCGAGCGTCTCGAGGCCGCCGGGGTCGAGCTGACGGTCGTCCAGCATTTCGACGCGCAGTTGCGCCAGACGACCTATGAGGCATTCGTGCAACGGATCCGCGCCCGGGTCACGCTCGACGGCTTCCTCATGACTCCCGATGCGGCCTTCGGTTTCGAACGTCGCGGCACACCGGCTCGGCTCGCCGCGCTGGGCGCGAGCGACGGGTTCGACGTGGTCGTCGCGCCACCATTCGACCTGGACGGACGGCCGGTCCGCAGCAGCGATATCCGCGATGCGATCGGGGCCGGCGACCTCGGCGAGGCGGGGACCCTCCTTGGCCGGCGCTGGACGCTGCGTGGCTCGGTCGATGAGGACGGCCGCCTGCGGTTCGCCCTGCCGATGGCCTTGCCGCGCAGCGGGCGCTACCCGGTCATCGTGGGGGACGCCATCCGGACGCTCGAGATCCGCGACGGCCTGGCCTGGCTGCCCGGACAGGCGGCGGCAGGCCATCTCGTGGTGGAAGGTCTCGCGCCGACCCGGACGACCGGGACGACCGACGGCTGAGCGCTGGCGAACGATCAGCGGCCGGGCTGCCAGAGCGGCTCCGCGACACCACGCCCGTGATTCTCATAGCGCGCCATCACGAAGAGCGCGTCGGACAGTCGATTGAGATACGCCAGCACGTACTCGCCGATCGCCTCGTCCCGAGCGAGGCCGACCGCCTCGCGCTCCGCCCGCCGGCAGACGGTCCGCGCGACGTGGAGCTGGGCGGCACCCACGGACCCCCCTGGGAGGAGGAAGTTCGTCAGCTCGCCGACCACCCCGTTGCACTCGTCGATCAGCGACTCGAGCGCCTCGACGTGGCGTGCCTCGACCGTCGGGATCCGCGCCCGGCGCGGATCGTCCGAGGGCCAGCACAGGTCCGACCCCAGGTCGAACAGCTCGTTCTGGATGACCGGCAGGACCTCGGTCAGGCGCGGTACGAGGCCGCTGGCCAATGCCACCCCGATCTGCGAGTTCAGCTCGTCCACGGTGCCGTAGGCGGTCACGCGACGCGAATCCTTGGGCACCCGCCGACCGCCTCCAAGCCCGGTCATCCCTGCGTCGCCGGTCTTCGTGTAGATGCGATCAAGGCGCGGCATGGGTCTCTCCGGTTCGATGGCTCACCTGCGCAGCGTACTGCCGCCGTGGGGGAGCATTTGCCGGAAGGTGTCGAAGCCTGCTACCATCCGCCGGTCAAAGATTGGAAGACATCACGTCACACACGCCGTGTTCGGAGGAACGAGTGCCGCTCGCGCGGGAACTGAAGCAGGAGATCATCACCGGGTTCGCCACCATCGACGGTGACACCGGTTCGCCGGAAGTCCAGATCGCGCTCCTCACCGAGCGGATCAAGGAACTGACCGGGCATCTCCGAAGCTTTCCCAAGGACAATCATTCGCGCCGCGGCCTCCTCAAGCTCGTCGGTCAGCGCCGTCGCCTTCT
The DNA here is from genome assembly GCA_038327765.1 of Candidatus Limnocylindrales bacterium. Lineage (GTDB taxonomy): Bacteria > Chloroflexota > Limnocylindria > Limnocylindrales > CSP1-4 > SPCO01. The sequence goes on from JBBQLI010000027.1 coordinate 18,204, forward strand.
CGCGTATCTGATGAAGAAGGACAGCGCGCGCTATCGGGTCGTCATCGGACGGCTCGGACTCCGCCGCTAGCGACGCCGCTCCCGGACCCTGGGCTCTGCCCGGGGTCCTCGCACGTCGCCGGCCCGGTCGGCTGACCCGCCTACAGGTCGTTCGTCCTCCACGGTCAAGGAGGATCCATTCCCTTGTCTCACACGTTCGAGACGCAGATCGGTGGCCGCACGCTGACCATCGAGACCGGCAAGCTTGCACGACTCGCCGGTGGCGCCGTCACCGTTCGCTACGGTGACACCCTCGTGCTCGGGACCGCCAACCGGTCCGATCCCCGCCCCGGCCTCGACTTCTTCCCGCTCACCGTGGAGTTCGAGGAGCGGATGTACGCCGCGGGCAAGATCCCAGGCGGCTTCATCAAGCGCGAGGCGCGCGCCTCGGAGGCGGCGACCCTGGCGGCCCGCCTGACCGACCGCCCGATCCGCCCGCTCTTCCCCGAGGGCTACAAGGACGACATCCAGCTCGTGATCACCGTCCTGTCCACGGACCAGGAGAACGAGCCCGACGTCCTCGGCACCACGGCCGCCTCGGCCGCGCTGACGATCAGCGAGATCCCGTTCGCCGGTCCGGTGGGCGCGGTCCGCATCGGTCGCATCGGCGGCGAGTTCGTCGTGAACCCCACCTTCAGTCAGCTCGCGGAGTCCGAGCTCGACCTGATCGTCTCGGGCACCCGGGACGCGATCATGATGGTGGAGGCGGGCGCCAAGCTCCTGCCGGAAGACGTCATGGCCGAGGCCATCCTCTTCGGGCATCGGGCCCTCCAGCCGCTCATCGACATCCAGGAGGAGCTCCGCAAGGCCGTCGGCAAGGCGAAGAGCACCCCCTACCTCGAGCCAGGCACCGGTTCCGTCCTCGATTACACGAAGGCGGTCGCGGCCGGCAAGGAATTCGTCGTCGTCGACGTCGAGACCACCGGCACGGACCCCAAGATGGCCGATCTCGTCGAGATCGCGGCCGTCAAGGTCAAGGGCGGCAAGATCGTCGACCGCTGGTCGACCCTCGTCAACCCGGGCCGGCCGATCCTCGGCCATCAGATGCACGGCATCACCGACGCGGACGTCAAGAAGGCCCCGAAACCGGCCGAGGCCGCCAAGCAGGCGCTCGCCTACATCGGTGACTCGCTGGTCGTCGGCCACTCGGTCGGGTTCGACCTCGGCTTCATCGAAGCGGCACTCGGCGACGGGACCCACTTCGAGCAGGGCCGCTACCTCGACACGCTGGTCCTCGCTCGCGAGGGCTACCCGGATCTCGAGAACTACAAGCTCCCGACCCTCTCGAACTTCTTCGGCATCGAGCTGTCGCAGGCGCACCGGGCCCTCCCGGACGCCGAGGCGACCGCGAACCTGCTGATCTGGTTCGGATCCGACCTGCCGGGTCGCATCGCCGGTCTCCGCGAGGGGATCTCGGCATCGGTGCGGGCCAACCGGACCGGCGGCGACGCCAAGGGTCTGCTGGAGGCCGCTCGCCGCGAGGCCCGGCTCAGCAAGAACCTCTACAACTTCATCTACAAGAAGACCTGCCGTGACCTGGCCCTCGACGAGGGGATCCGGATGGACGGTCGCGGTCTGACGGAGCTCCGCCAGATCTCGGTCGAGGTCGGACTCCTGCCGCGCGCACACGGCTCAGGTCTGTTCACCCGCGGTGAGACGCAGGTCATGACGATCGCCACCCTCGGCTCCTCGTCCGACGTGCAGCGCATCGACACGATCAGCCCGCGGACCGAGAAGCGCTATATCCACCACTACAACTTCCCGCCCTATTCCACGGGCGAGAACAAGCCGATGCGTGGCCCCAGCCGGCGCGACATCGGGCACGGCAACCTGGCCGAGCGCGCGCTCGTGCCGGTCCTGCCGAGCCACGAGGACTTCCCCTACGTGATCCGGCTCGTGTCCGAGTGCATGTCGTCGAACGGTTCGACGTCGATGGCCTCGACCTGTGGCTCGACCCTCGCCCTCATGGACGCGGGCGTGCCGATCTCCGCACCGGTGGCCGGCGCGGCGATGGGCCTGATCAGCGAGCCGGACGGCCGGTTCGTGGTCCTCACCGACATCCTCGGCAAGGAGGACTCGGTCGGCGACATGGACTTCAAGGTGACCGGCACACGGGACGGCATCACCGCCCTGCAGATGGACATCAAGGTCCAGGGGATCAACGAGGCGATCATCCGCGGTGGTCTCAAGCAGGCCCTCGCGGCCCGTCTGGAGATCCTCGACAAGATGACCGAGGTCATGCCCGAGGCGCGCTCCGACATGAGCGACTTCGCCCCGCGCATCACGACCATCAAGATCAACCCCGAGAAGATCCGCGAGATCATCGGCAAGGGCGGATCGATGATCCGCAAGATCCAGGAAGAGACTTCGACCGAGATCAACGTCGAGGACGACGGCACGGTCGAGATCGCGGCCGTCTCCGGCGAGAACGCCCGCAAGGCGATCAACTGGATCGAAAGCCTCACTCGCGAGGTCGAGGTCGGCTCCCTGTACATGGGCAAGGTCACCCGGATCATGGGCTTCGGCGCGTTCGTCGAGATCCTGCCCGGGAAGGAAGGCCTCGTCCGGATCGGCGAGCTTGCCGACTACCACGTCCCGACCGTCGAGGACGTCGTGTCCGTCGGCGACGAGATCATGGTCGTCGTCATCGAAGTCGACCGACAGGGCCGGATCAACCTCTCGCGCAAGGCCGCCATGCAGCGTCACCTCGCGAAGGACCCCGCGTAAGCGACGGTTCCCATCGTCAACGCCGCCAAGAGCGCACCGCCGGGACCCCGGCGGTGCGCTGGTATACTCCGCCGGTGCCCTGACCCGCTCAACGAGTCTGCGGAGCCGTGCCCTTCATGAACCATCCCTCACTCACTGTCGCCGTCGTCGGCGCAACCGGCGTCGTCGGCCGGACCATGATCGCCGTCCTCGGCGAGCGTGGCTTTCCCGTCGGGGAGCTTCGCCTCCTGGCCTCCGGCCGGTCGGCCGGTCGCACCGTCTCGGTCGACGGTCGCACGATCGAGATCGGCGAGGCGACCCCCGAGGCCTTCGATGGCGTCGACATCGCGTTGTTTTCAGCCGGTGCGGACATCTCGCGGATCCTGGCGCCCGAGGCCGCCAAGCGTGGCGCCACCGTCATCGACAACTCGTCCGCATGGCGGACCGATCCGGACGTCCCGCTCGTGGTCTCGCAGGTCAATCCGGACGATCTCGAGGGTCACCAGGGCATCATCGCCAACCCCAACTGCTCCACGATGCAGATGGCGCCCGTGCTGATGGCACTGCGTGACAGCGTCGGCATCGAGCGGGTGGTCGTCGACACGTATCAGTCCGTCTCGGGTACCGGCGCCGACGCCCTCGCCGAACTCGAGAGCCAGATCCGTGCCCATGTCGCCGGCGAGCCGAAGCGCGCCGAGGTCTACCCCCATCCCATCGCGTTCAACGCGCTGCCCGAGATCGACGTCTTCCTCGACAACGGCTATACGAAGGAAGAGTGGAAGGTCGTCAACGAGAACCGCAAGATCCTGGACCTGCCGGACCTGCGCATCTCATGCACGGCGGTCCGCATCCCGGTCTTCGTCAGCCACTCCGAAGCACTCCACGTCGAGACGCGCGAGCCGGTCACGCCTGAGCGCGCCCGCCGCCTGTTTGCCGCCGTCCCGGGCGTCGTGGTCCAGGACGACCCCGCGAAGCACGCCTATCCTCTCGCCAGCGAAGCCGCCGGCAAGGACGAGATCTTCGTCGGCCGCGTGCGCCAGGACGTCTCGATCCCAGGCGATCGGGGGATCGCGTTCTGGGTCGTCTCGGACAATCTGCGCAAGGGCGCGGCCACGAACGCCGTCGAACTCGCCGAGATCCTCGTCGAGCGCGGCTGGGTCGAGCACGCCTCGGCCCGCGGCGCCCGCCCGTATCACGTCGCGGAGCCCGTGGGGGTCGGTCGCGGGGTATCGGCGTGACCGAAGCCGAGCGCGCGCTGGCGCTCGAGGTCATCGCCGCAGAGATCCGGAGCTGCACGCGCTGCAAGCTGCACGTGGGCCGGACGCTGGCCGTGCCGGGCGAGGGGAACGCCTCCACCGAGGTCGTCTTCGTGGGCGAGGGTCCCGGCCTCAACGAGGACAAGCAGGGCCGGCCGTTCGTGGGACGGGCCGGTGATCTGCTCATGAAGCTCCTGGGCTCGATCGGTTGGCGTCGCGACGACGTGTTCATCACGAACATCGTGAAATGCAGGCCACCTGACAACCGCGACCCGGAGCCCGATGAGATCGCCGCCTGCGCGCCGTATCTGACCCGCCAGCTCGAGGTCCTCGACCCGGCTGTCGTGGTCACCCTGGGCCGGTTCTCCATGCAGCGGTTCATGCCCGGCGCGCGCATCTCCCAAGCTCATGGCACGGTCCGGCCAACCAATCCGGCCACCGGCGCGCGCGATGCCCTGGCCCTTGCGATGTACCACCCTGCAGCCGCCCTGCGAACCGCCGCCATCGAGCGCGAGAGCTACGCCGATGCCGCCACGATCCCCGCGGTCCTACTGGACGCGCGGGCCCGCCGGGCGGACCATGCCGCACAGCTGGCCGCTCCGGCCGTCACCATCGAACCCATCTCCTCACCGCCGACGCCGTCGCCGGTGAGCGAGCCCGCAGACCCGCCGGTCGACGCCTTCCCGGCCGACGCCGGCGTCGACACCGACCAACTCACACTGTTCTAGCCCGCACCACAGGATCCACATGACCACCGCCGCTTCCGACCAGCCGCTCCGCATCATCCCGCTTGGCGGGGTGGGCGAGATCGGCAAGAACATGTACGTCTTCGAATACGGCGACGAGATCGTCGTCATCGACTGCGGCCTCATGTTCCCCGACGAGGAGATGTTCGGCATCGATCTCGTCATCCCCGACGTCACCTACCTCAAGGAGAACCGCGCCAAAGTCAAGGCGTTCCTCATCACCCATGCCCATGAGGACCACGTCGGCGCCCTGCCGTACGTCCTGCCCGAGTTCCCGGGCGTGCCCGTCTATGCCTCGACACTGGCCCGTGGCCTGCTCGGCAACAAGATCAAGGAGCACAAGCTCCACAACAACCCGGTCCTCCCGCTCGATCCGGGCGATGAGCTCACCATCGGGTCCTTCCATGTGATCCCGTTCCGCGTCGGCCACTCGATCCCGGACGCGATGGGGATCGCCCTGCGCACCCCGGTCGGCACCATCGTCCACACCGGTGACTTCAAGTTCGACCACACCCCGGTCGACGGCAAGCTCTCGGACTTCGCCATCCTCGCCAGGCTGGGCCAGGAGGGCGTCGCTTGTCTCCTCTCCGACTCGACCCGCGCCGAGAACCCCGGCTACACGCCGTCCGAACGGACCGTCGGCGAGGCCTTCCGCGAGATCATGGAACCGCTCGAAGGGCGGGTCATCGTCGCGACCTTCGCGAGCAACATCGCCCGGATCCAGCAGGTCCTTGACGCCGCTGCCGACATGAACCGCAACGTCGCGGTCATCGGCCGGTCGATGGAGCAGAACTTCCGGATCGCGACGGATCTCGGCTATCTCACCTACGACCCGTCGCGGATCGTGCCCAAGGACAAGATCAAGGACCATCCCGACGGCAAGCTCGTGATCGCCACCACCGGCGCCCAGGGCGAACCGATGGCCGGTCTGGCGCGGATGGCCAATCGCGACCACCGGTTCGTCGAGATCCAGCCTGGCGACACCGTGATCGTGAGCGCCAGCCCGATCCCGGGCAACGAGGAATACGTCTCGCGCACGATCGACAACCTGTTCAAGGCCGGCGCCAACGTCTACTACCACACGATCAAGCGCGCCCACGTCTCCGGCCACGCCAGTCAGGAAGAGCTCAAGCTGATGCTCGGGCTGACGAAGCCGAAGCACTTCATCCCGATGCACGGCGAGTTCCGGATGCAGGTCCAGCACGGTCGCCTGGCGATCGAGACCGGCGTCCCCGCCGAGAACGTGTTCATCATCGAGAACGGGACGCCGATCGAGCTGTACGCCGATGGCTCGGCCCGTCGCGGCAGCCCGGTCACGGCTGGCTACGTCTATGTCGATGGACTGTCGGTCGGCGATGTCGGCGATATCGTCCTGCGCGACCGTCGGTCGCTGGCCAACGACGGGATGTTCATGATCGTCGTGACCGTCGACAAGCAGACCGGCCAGGTGGTGGGGCGACCCGAGATCGTCACCCGCGGCTTCGTCCATCTCAACGAGAAGGACCCGCTCATGGCGGAAGCGGTCGAGCGCGTCATCAAGGCCATCGACACGCCCGGAGACCACATCTCGGAGGTCGCCCTGCTCAAGACCCAGATCAAGGACGGCGTCTCGCGCTATCTGTATGAGCAGACCAAACGCCGCCCGATGGTCTTCCCGGTGGTGGTCGAGGTCTAGATGGCCACGCGACGACGCGCTCCAAGCCGCTCGACCGGGACGGGCCGGCGGACCCGCCGACGCTCCGGCGGCGGCGCGCTGCCCTTGCCGAAGATCGGACTGGACCTGTCGCCGGCCGTCGCGCGCTCGCTGGTCGGGATCGCCCTCCTGGTCCTCGGTGCGATCCTGCTGATCGCGCTGGCCCTGCCGGGTGACGGCACGCTCACTGACCTGGTCCGGAACGCCGTCGTGCCGTTCTTCGGGATCGGCCGCTGGCTCCTGCCGTTCGTGCTGCTGCTCTCGGGCTGGTACGTGGAATGGGGTCCCGGCAAGGAACATGGAGCGCCGTGGGGTCGGACACTCCTCGGCATCGCGCTGGCCTACAGCTCGCTGCTCGGCCTGTTCGAACTCGGCCGCGGCTCTGGCGGTCGGATCGGCGCGTTCCTCGACCGGCTGCTCGTGGGTTCGGAGGGCGGCCGCGGCCTGCTCCCGGTCCCAGCCGCATTCGTCATCTTCCTCGCGCTCGTTGCCGTCGGGCTCCTGCTCGCCTTCGACATGCCGTTGCGGCAGCTCGTGGCGCCGTTGACGCGCGCGGGTCACGCGGCCGCGACCACCCTCGACGATGCACGTCGCGCACGAGGCACGGCCGTCGGTCCGGGCAAGCCCGCCCGAGCCGCGACCGCCAAGGCGATCCCGGTCGCCCCCATGACCGCCTCTCCGACGAGCATCCTCGACGAGCCCGCCCCGCGCTCCAGCCAAGCGCCCATGAGCCAGACCGTCGTCACGCCCGATGGTGGCGGCCCGGCTCCGTCCCGGCGCGGTCCCGTCGGCGCGGTGGCGCTCGCCGTCGCGGCCGAGGAAGCGCCGACCGCCCTCGCCTCGCTCCAGGCGATCGACTGGGTCCTGCCGACCGTCTCGATGCTCGATGCCCAGAAGATCGGCCGTCCCGGCCCCACCGTGGACCACGCGGTCAATATCCGGCGGATCGAGGAGAAACTCCTCAGCTTCGCCATCCCGGCCAAGGTCACCAAGGTCAACAGCGGCCCGGTGGTGACCCAGTACGAGGTCCGCCCCGAGCATCACGTCAAGGTCTCGCGCATCGAGGCGCTGGCCGACGACCTGGCGATGGCCCTCGCGGCCCGTTCGATCCGGATCGAGGCGCCGATCCCCGGCAAGGATGTGGTCGGCATCGAGATCCCGAACGCCGTGAGCGAGGTGGTCGGGTTCCGACCGCTGGTCGAGGAACGGATGATGGGCGCCGGGAGCCCGCTGACCTTCGCCCTCGGCCGCGACGTGTCGGGCCAGCCGTATGCCGTGGACCTGGCCAAGATGCCGCACCTGCTCGTGGCGGGCGCCACCGGCTCGGGCAAGAGCGTCTGCGTCAACGCCCTGATCACCAGCATCCTGATGCGTGCCCGCCCGGACGAGGTCCGGATGGTCCTGGTCGACCTCAAGCGGGTCGAATTGGCGCCGTATAACGGCCTGCCTCACCTCCTCCAGCACGTCATCGTCGAGCCGGGCGAGGCCAAGGCCGTCCTCAACTGGGCGGTCAACGAGATGGAGACCCGCTACAAGCAGCTGGCCTCGTGCAGCGTCCGCAACGTCGCGTCGTTCAACGACCGACCTGGCATCGACGACACCGAGCGGATGCCATACATCGTCCTGATCATCGACGAGCTGGCCGACCTGATCATGCGCGAGGGCCGCAAGGTCGAGGATCCGATCGTCAAGATCGCCCAGAAGGCTCGCGCCGTCGGGATCCACCTGGTCCTTGCGACGCAGCGACCGTCGGTCAACGTGGTCACGGGGCTGATCAAGGCCAATGTCCCGTCGCGGATCGCGTTCGCGATGGCGTCCATGGTCGACTCGCGTACGGTGCTCGACTCGCCGGGCGCGGAGGACCTCATCGGTCGCGGCGACATGCTGTACCAGCCGGTCGACCTGCCGCGTCCCGTCCGGATGCAGGGCGTGTTCGTGAGCGACCAGGAGGTCACGGCGGTCACGAAGCACTGGATGGACCAGACCGGGGGGCGCACCTTCTACGACGAGGAGATCCTGGCCCACGCCGATGCCGACGCCGAGGACGGCACCGGCGGACTGTTCGGTTGGCTCGTCCAGTACGGCGTGGATTCGATGACACCAGCCGCCGCGGAACTCGTGACCTCGAGCGGCCGGGCGAGTACGTCCAGCCTCCAGACCAAGCTCAAGCTCGGGTTCTCGCGGGCGAGCCGGGTCATGGACGAACTGGAGCGCTACGGCATCGTCGGGCCGCAGGACCCGCGCAACCCGGCGACGCCTCGCCAGATCTACGGTCCGGATAACTGGATCGGCCGGAACGGGAATCTGGACAGCGACGATGACTGACGTACGATGGGGTGGGCCCGAGGAGGGTCCAGTCGAGGTACAGGACGGACGCGATCGATGACGACACGGGATCAGCTCCGACGAGTCGTCCGCGGTGACCGCGGGGAGACGGCCAACGGCGCGCCAGCCGGACCGGTCGAGACGCTGCCCGAACGCCTGTACGCCGCCCGCGAGCGCAAGGGTGTCGACCTCTACCGCGCCGAGCGAGACACGAAGATCCGGGCCCGCTACCTGGGTGCCCTGGAGCGTGGCGACTACAACGACCTGCCGGGCTCCGTCTACACGAAGGGCTTCCTGCGCAACTACGCGCTCTACCTGGGACTCGACCCGGACGAGGTCCTGGCCCAGTGGCGGCGCGAACGCTCCGAACCGCGCGACGCCCAGGCGGTCATCTCGGTACCGCGTCCACTCGCCGCTCCACGCCAGGGCCTGACCTTCTCGCCGTTCGTCGTGGTCCTCGCGCTCATGACCGTCGGGGTGATCCTGTTCGGGGCGTACGTCGGCGTGCAGCTCCTGCGGTTCGCGAAGCCGCCCACCCTCGCCGTGACGCAACCGCCGACGGCCGTCATCGACGTGGACGGCTCCACGACTTCGTACCAGATCCGGGGGACCACTCTGGCCGGCGCCACGGTGACCATCACGACGCCCGGTCACGATCCGTACACCGTGACCGCCGATTCCACCGGCGACTGGTCAGCCCAGGTGGACCTGCGACGCGGGCGGAACCAGTTCGACGTGAGCGCCGTGGATCCCGATACCGCCAAGAAGTCGGCCGAGAGCGTCCAGCTCTACATCACCGTGCCATTCCTCGTGATCGAGGCGCCGACGCTGACCCTGGATCAACCGGCGGATGGCGCCACGTACCAGAACGGGGCGATCCCCATCCAGGGGAGCTCGACCAACGCCAACGCCGTGGTCGTGAGCGCGGTCTTCACCGACCCGGGCACCGTGGCAGCTCCCGGCGCGAACCCGACCCCGACGCCGCCGCCCGCGCCCACGCCCGTCACGGTGACCGTGGCGGAGGACGGATCATTCAGCGCACCGCTCCAGCTCACGACCGGTCATTGGGCGATCACGGTCACGGCGTCGAGCAAGGAAGGCAAGACGACGGCGCTGACACGCAACGTGACTGTCGCGTTCAAGGGCATCACCACCACGGTCACGGTCAAGAGCGGCCGGGCGTGGCTCAAGGTCTGGGTGGATGGTCAGGTCTCGGACCAGACCGGTCAGGCCGGCAAGGTCTTCTCACCGGGCCAGGTGCTGACGTTCACCGGCAAGAGCTCGGTGGAGGTCCGGACCGGCAAGTCGAACGCCACCTACTTCACGGTGAACGGGACTGATCTGGGTCGCCTGTCGGACCTCGGCAATCCCGAAACGTGGCTGTTCGCTCCGCCCGATCCGCCCGTCCAGACCACCCATCGCTGACCGCGCGGTGACGAGCGAGGCGATCTCGTTGCCTGATCTGGCGCAGCGACTCCAGGACGCCTGCCTGTCCGCCGTCCTGACCGTAGCCACGGCCGAATCCTGCACCGGCGGCCTCATCGCCCATGCCATCACCTCGAACCCGGGGTCGTCCGGCTATTTCGTGGGTGGGGTGGTCAGCTACTCGGATGCCGTCAAACGGTCATCGCTTGGCGTCCCGGCAGGCGTCCTCGCCGCGTATGGGGCGGTCAGCGCACAGGTCGCGATGGCGATGGCTGCCGGTGCCCGGGAGCGCCTCGGCGCGGATCTCGCGGTCGGCGTGACCGGCATCGCCGGGCCGGATGGCGGCTCGGACGGGAAGCCGGTCGGCCTTGTCTACATCGGCGTTGCGGACCGCCTGGGAACAGACGTCAGGCGCCTTCACTGGTCATTCGACCGGCCCGGCAACATCGAGGCGAGTGCGGCGGCCGCCCTGCGCTGGCTCCTGGAGCGGGTCGACCTGCTGGTGAGCGCCACGCCGCCGGTGGAGCGCGCGTGACCCGGACATACGAGGAGATCGCGCGCGGTCTTGCTGCCCCGCGACCTGGTCGGCCGATCGAGCCGGGCAGCAGGATCCACGTCCTGGGCGTCGGCGGGTCGGGCGCGGCAGGCGCGGCCCTGCACGCCGCCTCGGTCGGGGCGATCGTGACCGCCTGCGACAGCGGCGGCCCGGACCCGATCACGGCATCGGTGGAGGCGGCCGGCATCACGATCGAATGGCGCCACGACCCGCAGCACGTGCAGGCCGCCGATGGCAGTGCGGTGGTGGACCGCCTGGCCGTGACCAAGGCGGTGACCTCGGTCCAGCCCGATCATCCGGAACTGGTTGCCGCACGCGCAGTGGGGATCGTCCCGGAGAGCGTGCAGCAGGTCATCGCTGACGCGGCCGCGACCGGGCGGCGGCGCTTGATCGGGGTCGCGGGCACGCACGGCAAGTCGACGACGACCGGCTGGTTGCTGCATCTCCTGGTCATGGCGGGACGCGATCCATCCGGGTTCGTCGGGGCGATGCTGCCGGCGGACATCAGCGGCCCGACGCGCGGCCCGGCGCGGGTCGGCCGTGGCCACGATTTCGTGGTGGAGGCGGACGAATACGCCGGCAATTTCGACCCGTATCACCCGGACATCACGGTCCTTGTCTCGGCGGAATGGGACCACCCCGATGTCTTCGCCGACGAGACCGCCGTCGTCGATGCGTTCGCGGCCTGGATCCGGCGCAGCGAGCCGGGCGACCACGGCCGGCCCACGCTCGTATTGAACGTGGGAGACCCGGGCGCGCGGCGAGTCCTCGACGCCCTTGAGGGCTGGGACGCGCGACGGATCCTCGTCCACCTCCTGGCCGAGGGCGAGGACGCGGACCCGGCGGCCGGGATCACCGCGCGCATCGTCGCCCAGCACCACGACGGCACGGACCTCGAGATCCGCGGCCTGCGCGGCGACACGACGGTCGACCACGTCCGGCTACGGCTCATCGGCCGTCACCTCGCGATCGATGGGCTGATGGCCGC
>JBBQLI010000028.1:0-29512 GCA_038327765.1 Candidatus Limnocylindrales bacterium
CGGCGGTCGGGTCTGGCACGACTGGCCGCAAGTATGGCACGGCGACCGGTGGTCAGCGGCCCGCGAGCGCCCGCGACATCGGCGCGACGGCCGCCACCGGGATCATCGACGTGACATCGCCGCCGAACGACGCGATCTCCTTGACCAGGCTCGAGCTGACATAGCCGTTGGCCACCGAGGTCATGAAGAAGACCGTGTCGATCTCCGGGGCGAGGACCCGGTTGTTGTGGGCCAGTTGCATCTCGGTCTCGAAGTCGCTGATGGCGCGAAGTCCGCGCACGATCGCGTGGGCGTCGTGGAGCCGGCACACATCGACGGTCAGTCCATCGAACGACTCGATCGCGATCCGGTCGAGCGCGGCACCCGTCTCGATGAGTGCTCCACGGATGATCTCGATGCGGCTCCCGACGGACAGGAGCGGCGTCTTCCGTGGGTTGGCCAGGACGGCCACGATGACACGCTCGAAGACAGCCGCGGCACGCTCGATGATGTCGAGGTGGCCGTTCGTGATGGGATCGAACGAGCCCGGATAGACGGCGACGCTCATGACTCCGGTCGGTCCTCCACGCGGCGGTAGAACGTCAGGGTCGTGACCCCGAAACGACTCTCGCGCTCCGATGCTAGCAGCCCCACCTGCTGGGGCGGCGGGGTCTGACTCGCATGCTTGGTGACGACGCGACCGTTCGGGGCGACCAGTGGTCCCACCCCGGTCAGCGCGGCCAGGAGCACGGACGGATCGTCATACGGGGGGTCGACCAGGACGATGTCCCAGCGCGGCTCATGGACCCGGATCGGGAGGCCGAGCCAGCGCGCGACGGTGTTCTCCACGACGGCCGCCGTCGGACCCGCGAGGTGCGTCCGGGCCAGGTTGGCGACGATGACCCGGACCGCCTCGGGATCGCGCTCGACGAAGGTGGCCGCGGCCGCGCCTCGCGAGAGCGCTTCGATCCCGGCCGCGCCGGTCCCGGCGAACAGATCCAGGACACGGGCGTCGCGCAGGTCCGGTTCGATGATCGCGAAGAGGGACTGCTTGACGCGGTCGCCGATCGGGCGGGTCCCCTGCCCGGCCCCGCCGAGCCGGATGCCACGGGCACGACCGGCGATGACGCGACCGGCATCAGCCATCGCCGGACTCCGCATCCGCATCGGTGTCGGCGTCGCCGGACCAGATCGAACGAAGCCAGCCGTGTTCCAGCTCCGCGCGCAGCGCCGGCTGATCGGCGTGCAGGACACCGCGCTCATCGAGCAGGGCCTCCGCGTGCGAACGCGCGGTCGCCGCCAGCTCGCGATCGCTCGTCCGCGCCAGCGACGCGACCCGCAGCCGCGGCAGGCCGCTCTGGACGAGGCCGAGGACGTCGCCCTCGCGGCGTAGCTCGAAGTCGCGTTCCGCGAGTTCGAAGCCGTCGCGGATCTCGGCGACCGCCTTGAGTCGCGCCTGGGCGACCTCGTCGGTCGCGTCGGATACGAGAACGCAGAAGGACTCATCGGTGCCACGACCCACGCGGCCGCGCAACTGATGGAGCTGGGCCAGGCCGAACCGGTCGGCCGACTCGATGATCATCATGGTCGCGTCGGGCACATCCACGCCGACCTCCACGACGGTCGTTCCCACCAGGACGTCGATCGCCCCGGTGCGGAACCGGTCCATCTCGGCATCGCGATGCGCGGCCTTCAGTCGCCCATGGACCATCCCCACCCGCAGCGGGTCGAGGACGGTGGCAAGCCGTTCCGCTTCCGATGTCGCTGCGGCGGCGCTGTCGGCCTCAAGCCCAGATTCATCGATCAGCGGCACGACGACGAACGTGCGATGACCCGCGGCGGCCTCCGCTCGGACCCGCTGCCACGTCCCCTCGAGATCGTCCGGCCGGCGGATGCCGGTCCGGATCGGGACGCGCCCGGCCGGTGGCGTGCGCAGGTCCGAGACGTCGAGGTCCGCGTAGAGCACCTGTCCCAGTGTGCGCGGGATCGGCGTCGCGGTCATCAGGAGCACGTGCGGCGGCCGGCCGCCGGTCTTTGCCTCGAGGGCATCGCGCTGGCCGACGCCGAACCGGTGCTGCTCATCGATGACAGCGAGCGCGAGATCGCGGAAGACCACCGCCTCCTGGATCAGGGCGTGCGTGCCGACCACCACGCCGGCCTGGCCCGACGCGATGTCACCGAGCGCTTTCGCCCGGGCATCCGCCTTGAGCGATCCGGTCAGCAGCGTCACCCCGATCCCGAGCCCCTCGAGCAGCGACGCCACAGTCTCGAGGTGCTGCCGGGCCAGAAGATCGGTCGGCGCCAGGAGCGCACCTTGCGCGCCGGTCCGTGCGATCGCCGCCAGCGCGTAGGCGGCGACGGCTGTCTTGCCCGAACCCACATCGCCCTGGAGCAGCCTGAGCATCGGTGTTGTCCTGGCAAGGTCTGCGCGGATCGCACCCATCGCGCTGGACTGGTCGTCGGTCAGAGCAAGGCGCCGCCCGACGCGACGGATCAGCGCGTCCGTGATCGCCGCGCGGATCGTGGCATCCGCGGCATCGTCGATCGGCACGGCCGGCGCCGCGGATCGGGCCCGTTCCCGTCGTCGCGCGACCATCCCGATCTGCAATGCCAGCAACTCGTCGAAGGCAAGCCGCCGGAGCGCGGCATCGCGACCTTCGAACGTGTCGGGATAGTGGGCATGCTCGAGTGCCGTCTCGATGGCCGTGAGTCGTTCCGCGCTGCGGATGTCTGCCGGCAGGTATTCGGGGTAGGCGTCGCCGGCCTTGTCGAGCGCCTCGCGGATGGCCGTCCGTAGTCGCGCGGCCGTCAGCCCGGCGGTCAGTGGATAGACCGGGACGATGCGCCCGGCATGCAGGACCTCGTCGTCACCATCCACCGACGCGAACTCCGGGTTGTCCAGGGTGAGTTTCCGGCCGAAGTGCTTGACCCGACCGGACACCACGACCGTGCCGCCCACCTTCAGGCGACGTTCGATGAACCGTCGACCGAACCACGTGGCGTCGATGGATCCCGTCTCGTCCTCGAGTCGTGCGACCGTGCGCTGGATGCGGCGTCGGAACGACGGCTCGACGCGCACGTCAGCCACGGTGACCTTGGCCGAGACGACGCTCCCCTCCTCCGCCCAGACGAGGTCGCCGAGGTGCTGCATCTCGCGCAGGTCGTCGTAGCGACGCGGGAGGTGGAACAGCAGGTCGCGCACGTCGTAGAACCCGAGCCGGATCCCCGCGCGACGCAGGAGCGCACCGGCCGTCAGCCCGGACCGAGCGAGCGGCGTGGAGAGGAGTTGGACCGGGTCCGTCGGGGGCGGCAGGACCGGCGCGGTCGTCCGTGCCACGCCCTACTCCGCCGAGATGAGGTAGCGGTAGTAGGGCTGGCCGCCGTGGCGCACCTCGACCTCGATGCCCGGCACGGCCGCCCCGATCGCGCGCGCCGTCGTCTCGGCCTCGGTGAGCGTCGCGCCCTCGCCGTAGAAGAGCGTCACGAGTTCGAATCCCGGCGTGAGAGCGGCCATCGCGGCCAGGACCGCCTTGCGCCGATCGCTCGCGACCGCGATCAGGCCATCGTCCGGATCCAGGGCGATCGTCTGGCCGCGCTTGACTTTCCTGCCGCCGATCGCTGCGTCGCGGACCGCCTCGGTGACCACGATCGTCTGGATCGAGCGGGCGGCCTTCGTCATCGACTCGGCGTTCGCGGCGGCCCCGAGGGTCGGATCGAGGGCCAGCAGCGCCGCGAACCCCTCGGCCGCATTGCGGGTGGGGACGACGATGACCGGTCGAGCGGTCATGGCCGCCACCTGTCGCGCGGCCAGGACGACATTCGGATTGTTGGGGAGGATCAGGACCTCGCGCGCCGCGACTCGCTCCACCGCTGCCAGAAGCTCGCCTGTGCTGGGATTGGCGGTCTGGCCACCCTTGACCACCGCGGCGACCCCGAAGTCCTCGAAGATCGCGGAGAGACCGTCGCCGGCGACGACGGCGATCACGCCAAGGGCCGCGCCGGGTCCAGCGTCCACGTCGCCCGGCGACGACGGCGGGCGATCGGTCCCGTCGGCTCGTGACGCCCCGTCGGTGAAGGCCGTCGCCTTGCGCTCGCGGACGTCGCGTGCCTGGTTGTCGAGGTTCTCGACACTGATCCGGCTGAGCGTGCCCAGCCCGAGCCCGTACCCGATGACGAGATCCGGCCGCTCGTTGTGGACATGGACCTTGAGGGCGCGCGCATCGCCGGCGACGAGCACGGACTCGCCGATCGTCTCGAGATACAGCCGTATGGCATCGGGGTCGAGGGCATGCGTGCCTGCGGCCTGAAGCAGGAACATCGTCTCGTACCCGAACCCCTCGTCGGCGTGGGCGATCAGTGTCGACGGTCGCGGCCCTGCGACGGGTCCGCCGCGTTGTCGCGTGACCGGCGACTGCCCGACGAGATGGAGCAATGCCCCCTGGAAGAGCCGGTAGAGCCCCTGCCCACCGGAGTCGACGACACCCGCCTCACGCAGGATGGCGAGGAGGGTCGGCGTGCGGGCCACCGACTTCTCGGCGGCGTCGACCGTGGCCGCCAGCACCGTCTCAAGGTCGTCCGCGTTCTCGGCGGCCGCCATCGCCCCGGCGGCGGCCTCGCGGATGACCGTGAGGATGGTGCCCTCGACCGGCTTGGCCACGGCTCCGTACGCCGTCTTCGCACCCTGGGCCAGTGCGTGCGCGAGGTCGAGGCCGTTGAACCGCTTCTTGCCGCCGAGACCCTCGGCCATCCCACGGAAGATCTGACTCGTGATGACCCCGGAGTTGCCGCGGGCACCCATGAGTGCCCCGAAACTGATCGCCGCCGCGATCCGGTCGGCCGGTTGACCGGCGGCGCCTTCGGCCTCCTCGAGGGCGGCCTTGACGGTCGCGAACATGTTCGACCCGGTGTCGCCGTCGGGGACCGGGTACACATTGAGGCTGTTGACCTCGTCGACATGGGCCTCGAGGTTGGCCACGGCCGCCCGGAACGCCTCGAGGAGCCCGGCCCCGTCACAGGCCCGGCGACCGGTCAAGCCACGTCCGTCCCGCTGTCCGCAAGGTCACGCGGCGTCACGACATGCGGGTCGCGCGGCACGATGCTCGGCGGCGAACCGGCCGGATGGACGCGCAGACCGCCGACATGGATCACCAGCCTGCGCACCTCGAGTCCGATGACGCGCCGGACCGCGTAGCGCACCGCCGAATCGACCTGCCGGGCGACCTCGGCGACCGGGACCCCGAGAGCGACGTCCAGGTCGAGCTCGATGTCGAGGCCGTCGCCAAGGCGCACGGAGAGTCCGGGCCGAGCCAGGTCGAGATGGGCGAGGACTCTCCCGAGCGGGCCACCGGCGAACCCCGTGACGCCATACGATCCGAGCGTCGCGGCCCGGACCACATCGACGATCGCGCGGCGCGTGACGAGCGAGCGGCCGGGTGTCTGCTGGGCTGGCACGCGGACGGCGTCTCCTGACGGCTGGGGCTGCGACGACCGACGGGCTGGGCGCCCAGGGCCGTGTGGTATCCTACCGCTTCCGTTCGGGCCGACACCCGGTCCGTCCCTGCCAACCACGTTCCTTGAGGACCACGCATGGCCCGCTCCTGCGCGATCTGCGGAAAAGTCTCGATGGGTGGTTTCAACCCGCAGTCGTCGGGCATGAACCGCGTCCGAGCCCACCGTCGCATGAAACCGAACCTCCAGCCGCTGGTGATCGACCAGAAGGGTGTCCCTACCAGGACGCTCGTCTGCACCCGCTGCCGGCGCACCCTCTCCAAGTCCGCGAAGTAGTCGATCGCCGGGTTCGCCCGGCCGTCGCTCCCCGACCGGTCGTCCGCCCGACGGCCGGTCGTTCGCTGTCCGGCGTGATCAGCCGTCGGCGGTATCGAGCCAGATCGTGAACGGCCCGTCGTTGATGAGCTCGACCGACATCTCCGCCCCGAACCGGCCCGTCGCCACGGTCACGCCGAGCGTGCGCAGCGACGTCGCCAGCAATCGATACAGATGGTCGGCATGCTCGGCACCTGCCGCGCCCGTGAACCCCGGACGTCGTCCACGCCTCGTATCCGCGAAGAGGGTGAACTGCGAGACGACCAGCGCCTCGCCCATGACGTCGAGGAGCGAGCGGTTCGTCCGGCCCTCGTCGTCGCGAAAGATGCGCAGCTCGGCGATCCGCGTCGCGAGCGCCGCCGCCACGGCCTCGGTGTCGTCCGGCCCGACCCCGACGAAGATCACGAGCCCAGGGCCGATCGCCCCGACGACCTCGCCGTCCACACGGACAGAAGCGCTGCTGCTGCGCTGGAGCAGTGCCCTCACGAGATCGTGGTCGGCGAGATGACTCCGTGCGCCGCGATGAACTCGATCCGCCACGCCTCAGCCTCGCGCAGGGAGGCCTCACGGGCGATGGCGTGGCGCTCGTGGACGAGGCCCTCGACCGTGGCCGGCACCAGCAGGTCGTAGTCGCGGATCCCGTCGGGGTTCATCTGGCCGTCCCCACGCAACATGATCACCGGCACGCCCTGGGCCTCGATCTCATCCATCAGCCGCCGGGCGATCGCCTTCGGCAGCGAGGTGAACAGGACCATCTTGTCGCGCGGGATCGGTGGCACCCCGCCGTTCAGGCCGTACTGGTAGCCCTCGTCAGCCAGCGCCCGGATCAGCCGGATCTCGCGGCCCATGTCGTGGCCCTTGATGAACAGCGCCGAACCGACGACCAGGATGTCGACCCCGAGCCCACCCGCGAATTCGGCCGTCTCCCGATTGATCCCGCCGTCCACCTGGACCTCCGCGCCGTGGGCCTTGTGGTGAAGCAGGTCACGGGCCGCCAAGAGCTTCTCGCGCGCCACGTCCTTCATGAAGGACTGACCGCCGAACCCGGGCTCGACCGTCATCACGAGGACGATGTCGAGCAGCTCCTGGTACGGCTCGAGGGCCGACAGGGGCGTCCCCGGCCGAAGCGACAGGCCCGCGGCGCGGCCGGCCGCCCGGATCGCCCGGAGCGTGGGTTCGATGGGTTCCTCGATCTCGACATGGATCGTGATCGAGTCACAGCCGGCATCGAGGTACTGGTCGATGTAGCGACCCGGCTCGCTGATCATCAGGTGCGCATCGAATGGCAGTTCCGTCCGGCGCCGAAGGTGCTTGATCGTCTTCGCACCGAACGTGAGATTCGGGACGAAGTGCCCATCCATCACGTCGAGATGGATCCGGTCGGCGCCGGCCTTCTCGACACGACGGATCGCCTGTCCGAGGTTCCCGAGGTCCGCATCGAGGATGCTCGCAGCGACGCGAGCCCGACCTGTCCCCACCGTCACTCAGCCACGCCGGCCGGCACGGGATCGTCGCTTCGCTCGCCACGCAGCGCGGCGGCGCTGGCCATGACGAGGCGCTCGCGGCGACGCGCCACGACGGGCGCCGGCGGCTCACCGGCGCGGTCTGCCGCCAGCTGGCCGCACGCGGCGCCGATCTCCTGACCGCGGTTGCGCCGGATCGTGACGCCGATCCCGGCGTCGCGCAGGGTGGCCGCGAATCGCTCGATGACGGGCATCGGGCTGGCGGCCCAGGGCGTGTGCGCGACGGGATTCATCGGGATCAGATTGACATGCGCGTGGTCGCCACGCAGCAGATCGGCCATCGCGGTCGCGTCGACGTGGGTGTCGTTCACGCCACCGATCATCGTGACCTCATAACTGATCCGTCGGCCGGTGGCACGGCCGTGGTCGCGTGCGGCGGCGATCACCTCCGCAACCGGCCAGCGGCGGTTGAGTGGCACGAGGACATCACGCAACGGATCGCGGGCGGCGTGCAGCGAGACGGCCAGCGTGAACTGCGGTCCCAGCGCCGTCAGCCGGCGGATCCCCGGCACGACTCCGGACGTGGACACGGTGATGTGACGGGCGCCCAGCCCGAACCGAGCCGGGTCATTGAGCGCTTCGACCGCGGCCAGGACCCGGTCCAGATTGAGCAGCGGCTCGCCCATCCCCATGAACACGATGTTGGTGAGCCGCTTGCCGGTCGTTGCCAGCCGACGCGCTGCGTGGCGGACCTGGTCGACGATCTCGGCCACGTCGAGGTCGCGCGTCAACCCCAGCTCGCCCGTGGCGCAGAACGGGCAACCCACCGCGCAGCCGGCCTGGCTCGAGATGCACAGGGTGTGGCGTTCCCGACTGCCGGATCGAGCCGGGTAATGCATCAGGACCGATTCGATGAGGGCGCCGTCGGCGAGCCGGTGGAGCGCCTTCTCCGTCAGACCGTCGTCGGCCGCGGTCAGCTCCACGTCCCCCACCGTGTCGAACCGGAATGCGTCGGCGAGTGCGGCGCGCAGCGGCGCCGGAAGCGTCGCGATCGTGGCGGGATCCGTGGTGCCTCCGTTCGTCCACAGGGCATCGGCGACCTGTCGGGCGCGGAACAGTGGCTCACCACGCTCGGTGAGCCAGCCCTGGAGCTCGCTGGTCAGGAGGCCGGACAGGCCGCGGCGGGGAATGGTCATCACCGCCCGATGCTAGCGCAGGGCGTCACGGGCCGGGACGACCGCGCTTCCGACGATCGTCGGGTGTCCGCGCAGGTAGGCGTCCCACGCCATCGGCGTGCCGCCGGCAGGCAGGACGCGGCGAAGCTGGAGAAGGCCGTGGGCCGTCGCGAGACCCGCGGGCGTGAGAGTGCCGGGCGTCGATCCGTCGGCAGCAGCCACAGAGGCCTCCAGGATCGCCAGGCGACCGTCGAGGGTGTCCACGAAGGTCCCGGGCCACGGCTCGTAGGCGCGCACTTGGCGCTCGAGGTCACCCGCAGGGCGCCCCGGGTCCAGCCGACCGTCCTCGCGGCGCAACGGTCGCGTCAGCACCACCCCATCGGCTGCCTGCGGGGCCGTGGGCAGCTCTCCGCGCACCCACGACCCGAGTGTGGCAGCCAGCAGGTCGGCCGCGATGGCCGCCAGCCGTGCTTCGAGCGCAGGCGCACGTTCATCGGACGCGAGCGCAGTTCGGCGTACGGCGACCACGGGGCCGGTATCGAGGCCGGCGTCCATCTGCATCAGGGTCACGCCGGTCTCCGCGTCGCCCGCCAGGATCGTCGCCGGGATCGGGGTCGCCCCCCGGAACCGGGGAAGCAGGGACGGATGCAGGTTCAATGCCCCGTGCTCGAGGTCGAGGATCGCGGCCGGCACGATCTGTCCGTAGTCGGTCAGGACCGCCAGCCCGGGTCGCAGCGCCATGACGGCATCGATGGCATCGGACGCCCGGAGACGCGGCGGTGTCAGGATCGTGGCGACAGGCCTCTCCTGGGCCGCCAGTCCGATCGGCGTCGGCGTGACGATCTGCCGCCGTCCGACCGGTCGCGGCGGGGCCGTGACCACACCCACGAGCTCGACGGCCGGATGGTCGAGCAGCACCCGCAGCGTCGCGACGCCGAACCCGCCGCTCCCCAGGAAGACGGTTCGCACCCGCGAGCCGACCGCCGGCGCGTCGGTCACGCCAGGGCGCTCGTCGCCTCGCGGACCTCGGCGTCGTCCTCGTTGCCCACGCCGACCGGAAGCAGGTCGTCCATCGATTCGAGATAGTCGATGTAGAGCCTGCCCTCGAGATGGTCGAGTTCGTGCTGCAATGCCCGCCCCAGCAGCCCCGACCCGGCCACCTTGATCTTCTTGCCGGTCCGATCCTGGGCGACCACCCAGACGCGTTCGCGACGCGTCACGTAGGCGACGTAGCCAGGGATCGACAGACAGCCTTCGAGATCGCGGTCGTCGCCCGTCGAGCGGACGATGGTCGGGTTCACGAGTTCGTAGAGGTGCTGCTCCACCTCGATGACGCACGCCTGCAGCGGCTCGCCGAGCTGTGGCGCGGCCAGGCCCACGCCCGGCGCGGCACGCATCGTGTGGGCGAGGTCGTCGAGCAGCTCGTGCAGGAACCTGCCGAAGCTGTCGACCGGGAGACCCTTCAGCCGCAGCCGTGGGTCTCCCAGCAGGACGATGGGTCGGACGCTCATGACCCCGAGTATACCGAGGCTGGAGGCCCGTCCCGACCGGTCAGACCGACGGCGGTTCGGTGCTGTCGGGCTTCGTCTCCGGTGCGTCGTGGGCACCGTGGACGGCGTCCTCGACGCTCTCCGTCGCGTTGGCGATGGTGGCCCGGACGTCGGCCGCCCAGCTGCCGGCCTTCTCGGCCAGCTTGTCGCTCGCGCTCGCGGTGGCCTCGCCGGCCTTCTTGGCAAGGGGCGCCGCCTTCGTGGCCGCAGTGGCGGTCAGCTCGGCGGCGCGAGCGGAGACTTCGCGGACGACCGGACCCGCCCGCTCGGCGAGGTCATCGATGGCGTCCTTGATCGATTCGAGGATGGCGGCACCGCTCTCGGTGGCCGACTTCCCGGCTCCGGCGGCGTCGTCGGCCGCGTGACTGGCGGCGTCGTGGGCCTCGTCGGCGATGTGCTGCGGATCTGGCGTCTGGGTCATGTGATCTCCTCTTGTGCGTCCCGTCATCGTCTCACGGATGGAACATCCGCTCATCGCGGGCGCGCGGTTGCGACGGCGTATCATCCGGGCGACGACCGCACTTCGATGGTCGTTCGAACCGGAGGGCGCCATGGGCAGTGGATGGACCTTCGCCGACCTCGATCCCGACCAGCTGGCACTGGTGATCGAGACGGAGCGGAACCTCGACACCGACATCGTGATGGTCTATCGGTCCGGCTCGCAGCGTTGGGCCGACGTGGAGCGGATCGCCGCCGAAGGTCTCTCGCCCGTGGAGCTCGAAGCGACCCAGCTCGAGCGCCTCCAGGGCATGGAGCGCCAGATCGGCGCCGTCGCGGTGGCCTACAAGCGGGTCGCCTAGAGCAGCGATTCCGGATCCACGTCGACCGACCACGGCGCGTCGAGACCGCCATCCAGGAGCGCAGCGGGGTCGGATCCTCGCAGCACGACATTGAATCGCCAGCGATCGGACCGACGCGCGATATAGGCGGCTGCTGGCCCGGCCACCTGGATGCCAGCCCCGCGCAACGCGGAACGCTCCCTCAGCATCGTCACCAGTTCCGTCCCCTGCCGCTCGGCCGCCTCGCGGTCTGCGAGGCCGATCGTCAGCTTGACGACCCGTCCGAACGGCGGTGAGCCGAAGCGCTCGCGCAGCGCGAGCTCGGAATCGTAGAAGCTGGCCGCGTCTGCGGTCGCCACGGCCTGGATCGCCGGGTGATCCGGCTGGTAGGTCTGCAGGAAGGCCCGACCCGGCCGATCGCCCCGGCCGGCACGGCCGATCGCCTGGGTGAGCAGCTGATAGGTCCGTTCCGCCGCGCGCTCATCGGGGAGGTTGAGCGCGATATCGCTCGACACGACCCCGACCAGGGTCACCGCCGGGATGTCGAGGCCCTTGGACACGAGGCTGGTCCCAACGAGGATGTCCAGCCGGCCCTCGCTGAAGGCGTCGATGACGCGCTCGGCGGCACCGCGCCGTTCGGCGACATCCCGATCGAGTCTGCCGATCCGCAGCGCAGGGAAGCGCAGCCGCGCTTCGCGTTCGACCCGTTCCGTGCCACCGCCGAGATAGCGGATCCGCGGCGACTGACAGTTCGGACAGCGCGTGGCGAGCGGCGTGGCGCGACCGCAATGATGGCAGCGCAGGGTGGTCCCCGCCTGGTGGTAGACGAGCGGCCGCTCGCACTCCGGGCAGGCCTGGACATGACCGCAGTCCCGGCATAACACCACCGACGCGCTCCCCCGCCGGTTGAGGACCAGGATCGCCTGGTCGCCCGCGGCCAGGTCCAACTCCTCGATGGCGCCCGTCAGCGGCCGTGACAGGAGACCCCGCTCACCGGCCGCAAGCTCAGCGCGAAGGTCGACGACGGTGACGTGGGGGAGCTGTCCGACCGGTCGACCCGGAAGGACCACGTGCCGGTAGCGACCGAGCCTGGCGAACCCCAGCGTGTCGACCCCGGGCGTCGCCGAGCCCAGCACGACCGCCGCACCCGCCAGACGACCCAGCTCGATCGCGGCGTCGCGTGCCTGGAGTCGGGGCGTCCGATCACTCTTGTAGGCCGCGTCATGTTCCTCGTCGACGATGACGAGTCCGACCGCTGCGAGGGGTGCCAGGACTGCCAGCCTGGTGCCGACGACCAGGTCGACCTCACCGGCGCGGATCCGGCGCCACTCATCGGCGCGTTCGCCGTCGCCAAGATTCGAATGGATCAGCGCGATCCGTGCGTCGAGGTCCGCACGCAACCGATCGACGAGCGGCAGCGCCAGCGCGATCTCCGGGACGAGCACCAGCGCCCGCCGTCCGGCGGCCAGCGCCGCCACGATGGCCTCGATGTAGATCGTGGTCTTGCCGGCTCCTGTGACCCCATCCAGGAGCAGTGGCGTCGGGTCATGCGCCTCGATGGCGACCTCGATGATGGCCAGCGCCGCGGCCTGCGCGGGCAGCAGGTCGGTGCTGGGTGGCCTCCCCCCGCGGCGCCCGACCGGTCGATCGGCAAGCGGGCGGCGCGGCCGTTCCCTGACCTCGGTGATCGCCAGGCCACGTCGGACCAGGCTGGCCAGGGCGGCTGACCCGTGGCGGCCGGCGATGGGCGCCGCGGGCACGCCATCCGCGGCAGGCACCAGCTCCACCAGTGCCGACACCTGGCGCGAGCCAAGGGGTCGCCCGCCGGGGCGGTCGCCGCTGGCCAGCATCACCGCCATCGCCCGTCCCTCGGCAGTCAGGCGGACCCAGCGTTCGTAGCGCGGCCCGGCGGATGCCGCGACCAGCGTCCAGTCGAGGCTGATCGCACCCCGGTCCGCGAGGGAGCGCAGCCGCCGGGCGAGCCCGGCACGCCCCTCCGGCGCCGCCAGGTCGCGGGCCGGTCGGGCGCCGCGATCGAGCTGGTCGAGCAGATCGCGATCGACGGCGTCGAAGCGGGCCTCTTCGGAGGTCACGGTCGATGCGTCAGCCGCCTCGGGGCGCCGTTCCGCGACCAGCTCCAGCCGCTCGAGCATGCCCGGGGGGAGCATCGCCCGCAGGACGAGGGCCGTGGGAGCGAGGTAGTGCGTCGCGATCCAGCGGGCGAGGGCGAGGCTCAAGAGAGGCAGCAACGGGCCATCCGCACGGACCCGCTCCAGGACCGGTTTCGGGTCCACTCCCGGCGGAGCCACCACGACCTCGGCGATGACGACCCCGAGCGCCTGACGATGACCGTATCCCACCAGCACGGCCTCGCCCGGCTCGAGGTCGGCCAGCGTCGCCGGGACGGCATACGTGTAGGTTCGCGCGCCGGCCGCGCCGGCGGCATCGACCGCCACCTCGACGAGGCGTGGGCGCGTCGCGACGGTCCCCGGTCCCTCGAGGCCCAGGGTCATCGGTCGACCCTAGACGCGGACCCGCCGAGCGGGATCCCGGCGGTGTTCGGCCTCGATGATCCGTTCGATCCCCTCGGCGGTGCGTTCGACCTGACCCGTCTCATTGGTGACCACGTAGTCGTAGTCCTCCTGACGGGCGAGCTCCAGGGCGGCGTTGCGCTGACGCAGTTCCAGCTCGTCGGCGGTCTCGGTCGCCCGCGCACGGAGGCGGTGAAAGAGCGTCTCGAGCGAGGGCGGGATGACGAAGATGAGGAGCGCCTCGGAGATCTGCTCCTTGACGATCTGGGCGCCCTGGACGTCGATCTTGAGCATGACGTCGCGGCCGGCGGACAGTGCCGCGCGGACCTGGTCGCGCGGCGAGCCATACCAGTTGCCATGGACCTCGTTCGCCTCAAGGAACCCGCGGGCGGCACGGATCCGCAGGAAATCCTCGCGGGTCACGAAGTGATAGTCGACGCCGTCCACTTCGCCCTCACGCGGAGCACGCGTCGTCACGGTCACCACGTAGTGCCGTCGTCCGGCCAGATCCGAATCGCGCTCGCGGCGCTGGAGCTCATCGATGATGGTGTCCTTGCCCACGCCCGACGGCCCGGACAGGATGACGAGCATCGCGCCGGGGGCACCATCGATGACCCCGTCCGGCCGGCCTGGATCGTCCGAGACCCGCTGCGTCCCGCTGATGATGTCCGGGCTGGCGGTGTGCTGCGGATCCGTCATCCGGTCGCCCCGCTCGGGCGCAGACGCACGAGGACGCGTTCAAGCTCGTCCGGGAGCGGCGCGGTCGCCCGGATGAGGTGGCCATCCGACGGCGCGGTCAGCTCGAGCCGCCACGCGTGGAGGAAGAGCCGCTCAAGTCCGTCGGGGCCGCGTCGTGCGAGGGCACCGCCGTACAGCGGATCGCCGGCCACCGGATGCCCGATGGCGTCGAGGTGCACGCGGATCTGGTGCGTCCGTCCAGTCACCAGGTCGAGCTCGAGCAGCGTCCAGCCGTCGAAACGCTCCTTCACCCGGTAGCCGGTGGTGCTCGGTCGGCCATCCGGGACCACCGCCATCCGCGTCCGGCGCTTCGGGTCCCGTCCGATGGGCGCCTCGATCCGCCCGGCGGCGGCCGAGACGTTGCCCTGGACGAGGGCGAGGTAGGTCTTCTTGACCCGCCGCGCCTTGAGCTGGGCCATGAGCGAGGCCTGGGCCACGTCACGCTTGGCCACCATCAAGAGGCCGCTCGTGTCGCGATCCAGGCGGTGGACGATCCCGGGTCGTGAGACGCCCGCGATCCCGCCGTATTCCGCTCCCCCTGCGCGGGCGAGCAGCCCGTTGACGAGCGTGTCCGCCGCGTGACCTGGCGACGGATGCACGACGAGTCCCGACGGCTTGTTGACGATGAGCAGGTCGTCGTCCTCGTAGACCACGGCGATGACGATCTCGGGCGCGGGGGCAAGGTCGAGCGGGATCGGCGGCGGGACGTCCAGCTGGAGCTCGGCGCCCGCGGCGACGATCGCGTTGGCTCGCAGTGGCAGTCCGCCCGCGGTCAGGCGACCGTCCGAGATCAACTTCTGGACGTAGCTGCGCGACAGACCCGTGGCATCGGCGACGAAGCGGTCGACCCGGCCGGACGGCCCGTCGGGCACGTGCAAGGTCCGGGAGCCCGTGACCGCGGCGCCGTCAGGCATCCGGTCGGTCCGCGCCGGGTCCGAGTCGCGGGAAGAGAGCCAGCAGGATCAGCAGGAAGATCGCCGTGGAGACGGCGGCATCAGCCAGGTTGAAGGTCCAGAAGCGGACGGCACCAAGCCCGACATCCACCCAGTCGACCACATAGCCCAGCCGGAACCGGTCGACGAGATTGCCGAGCGCCCCACCGAGGAGCAGCGCCAGGGCGACGGTCAGATAGAGGTTGCGCCCGGACCGATGGTGGTACGTCACGATCAACGCGACGACGCCCAGCGAGACCAGTCCGAACAGCACGGCCTGGTCCGCGAACAGGCCGAACAGCGCCCCGGAGTTCCGGCTGTGGATGAAGCGGACGACGTCGCCGACGACGGCGATCGCGCCACCTGGCGCGAGCCGGCTGGTGAGCCACGCCTTGGTCAGCTGATCCACGACCACCACGGCCAGCGCGATCGCCACGAACAGGCCCCAGTGCGCGCGCCCGATGGACGCGCGGGTCTCCGGCTCGGCGTCGCTGGCGGTTGTCATGGGCTCGGTGCGTTCCAGGTCATCCCTTTCGGCGCGCGACTCGTCAGCCGTCATGGCAGCCTACTCGCCGTCCGTCGCGCGGCGCAAGGCGATCGTCGCGGGACCGGCCTCCAGCGTCACGGTCGCACGGCTGGCGTTCGCCGGTCGTGGGCCGGTCGCGAGGACCGCGAGCGTCTCGTCCGCGACCGTCGCCGCGTGGCGAGCGACGTCAGGTGCGAGGCCTTCGAGCCACAGGTCGATATGGTCATCGAGGTCGAGACCAGCCTCTTTGCGCAGATCCTGCACGGCCCGCTGGAGTTCACGGGCGTCGCCTTCGGCGCGCAGTTCAGGTGTGAGGCCCGTATCGATGACCAGCACGAGACCGTCGTGATCGGCGACGGCCGTGCCGGGACGGGGTGAGGCCTGGATCTCCACGTCGTCCGCGGCAAGCGTCACGCCACCGAGGGTGACCGACCCGTCGGGATGGAAGGTGACCTCGCCCGCACGCGCTGCAGCCATGACGGCCGGGGTCGCCGCGCCGAGCCGCTTGCCGATCTTCGGGAGGAGTGGCTTGACCCTGCGCTCGACGAGTTCGGAGTCGTTGTCGATCAGCTCGACGTGCTTGATGTTGCCCTCCGTGGCGATCAGGTCGACCAGCCCGGCGGCCGTCATCGCGGCGCTCGGGACGGCGGCCGGGAGCGCCAGCCAGGCGCGTGCCAGCGGCTGTCGGGTCTTGAGGCCGGAGAGGCCGCGCAGGTTCCGGATGAGATCGACCGCCTGGCGCGCCGCGTCCACCTGGGTCTCCAGCGCGATGTCGCGATACGGGGCGAGCTCCGCCGTCGGCCAGCGTGTGAGGTGGACGCTGTCCGGAGCGCCGGCCACCTCGGCGGCGAGGTTCGCGTGGATGGTCTCCGTCAGGAACGGCATGATCGGGGCGAGCATCCGCGTCGTCGCGAGCAGCGCCTCGTGGAGGGTCGCGAACGCAGCGGCGCGGTCGATCGGGTCATCGGACCGCGAGAACCGGCGACGCGACACTCGCAGATACCAGGTCGACAGGTCGTCCATGAACCACGAGAGGGCTCGCGTGGCGCCAAGGGCGTCGGTATCGAGGAGTCGTTCCTCGACGGCCGCGGCGGTCCCCGCCGCACGCGACAGGATCCAGCGATCGAGCGTAGGGCGGTCAGCAGCCGGTGTGCTGGCATCGCCGGGCGTCCAGCCGAAGAGGCGGGCGTACGTGATGAAGAACGAGTAGACGTTCCACAGGACCAGCAGCTCGCGTCGGGCCTCGTCGGCAGCGTGCCAGCCGAACGCGATGTTGTCCTCGGGCCTGGCCTTGGCGAACATCCAGCGCATGACGTCGACGCCCATCCGGTCGGCGGCTTCGTCGAATTCGATCGCGTTGCCCCAGCTCTTGTGCATCGGGCGTCCGTCCTCGCCGAAGACCAGCGCGTAGCCGAAGATCCGCAGGAACGGCGCTTCGCGGCGCAGGACCGTGGACATCGCCAGCATCGAGTAGAACCAGTTGCGGAACTGGCCCGGGAAGCTCTCGGTGATGAAGTCCGCGGGGAACCACTTCTCCCAGTAGGTGCGGTCCTCGCGGAAGTGGAGCGTCGAGAACGGCACGATGCCGGCGTCGAGCCACGGGTTGCCGACATCCTTGATCCGCTGGACCGGGGCGCCGCAGCCGGGGCAGGCGATCGTCACGGCATCGATGTGCGGTCGGTGCGGCGTGTGGCCCTCGAACTGGTCCCAGCCCTCGACCGCGCGCCCTCGGAGCTCGTCGCGTCCGCCGATGACCTCGATCTCGCCACACGCGGCACAGTCATAGATCGGCAGCGCGAGTCCCCAGTAGCGCTTCTTGCTGATCATCCAGTCCTGCATGTTGCGGAGCCAGTCGAGCTCACGCTCATGACCGAAGTCCGGGATCCAGCGGATCTGGTCGACCACATCCATGATCTGGTACCGGAGGCTGGCATCGACCTGCTCCCTGGTCAATGTGTCGCGTGGCTGGTCGTAGACCGGGCCCATCCCGATGAACCACTCGTCGACGAGACGGAAGACGAGCGGCGTATCGCAGCGCCAGCAGTGCGGATAACGGTGCAGGTAGGGCTCCAGGCGATAGAACCGGCCCTCGTGCTTGAGGTGGTCGACCACCGGGTCGGTCACGTCGCGGACATCGCGACCGCTGAGCGCCCCGAAGCCGTCGACCACGATGCCGGACTCGTCGAGCGGTGCGATGACCGGCAGACCCAGCTTCTTGCCGAGCTGGAAATCCTCGGCGCCGCAGCCCGGGGCGATGTGGACGATGCCCGTGCCCTCGTCTTCGCCGACCTCGTCCCATCCGATCACCCGATGCGTATAGGGCGTCGCTGGATCGTCGCGGGTCCCCTTCGCGAAGGCCGCCGTGACGGCTGCAAGCCCGTCGTACGGGCCCTCGTACGCCCAGCCGACAAGATCGGAGCCTGGTCGTTCCGCCTCGACCTGGAACGGCCCGACCAGCGCTTCCTTGAGCCGACCCTTGGCCAGCCAGAACCGATCGTCGCCCTGGCGCACGAGCACGTACGGCAGGGTGGGGCCGACGGCGGCCGCCACGTTCGAGGTGAGCGTCCATGGCGTGGTCGTCCAGACAAGGAGCGCCTCGCCCGGCCGGTCGACCAGCGGGAGCCGGATGGTCAGGCCAGGATCCTCGCGGTCCTTGTAGCCCTCGTTGAGTTCCATCTGCGAGAGCCCCGTCCCGCAGCGAGCGCACCACGGCATGGTGTCGTGGCCCTTGTAGAGCCAGCCGCGCCGGTGGCACTCCGCCAGGAAGCCCCAGATCAGGTCGTTGTTCTCGTTGCTGAAGGTGAAGTACGAGCCGCCGGTGTCCGGCATCCCGAGCCGACCCACGAGCATCTCGACGGTGTCGGTGACGGGGCCGTCGGGACCCTGGATCGTCGCGACCTGGGCCGGATCCTCGCCGAGCAGGTCGTGCAGGCGGCGCAGCTCAGCCGGATCGTTCCAGTCCATCCACATCCCGAGACGCACGGACTGCTCGGTCTGGCGCGCCGCATAGGTCAGGACGCGCTGCTTGCACAGGGTCACGAACCGGTCGATGCCGTACGCCTCGATGTCCCGCTTCGAGGTGAATCCGAGGTCGCGTTCCACGTTGACCTCGACCCACAATCCCTGGCAATCGAACCCGTTCTGGTAGCGCTGGTCCTCGCCCAGCATCGCATGGAACCGCTGGAACAGGTCCTTGTACGCGCGACCCCACGCGTGATGGACGCCCATCGGGTTGTTGGCCGTGATGGGCCCGTCCAGGAAGCTCCAGGTGGGGCCGCCGGCGTTCTGCGCCCGCAGTCGCGCAAACGTCCGACGGTCGCGCCAGAGGGCCAGCACCTCGTGCTCCTGGGCGACAAGGTCGGGCTTCGATCCGACAGCGTGAAACATGCGACTCCGGGTCCAGGGGGATGGGATCCTCGTCGGATGGGCGCTGAGGCCCTCTCCGGCAGGTCCGAGTATCCTACCCGCGATGCAACGATCGCAGGAAGCGCGACCGCGCCGGAGGTCACCCTTCGCGGCGGCCTTCCTCTCCCTGATCTTCCCCGGATTGGGGCATCTCTACGCTGGCGCCCTCACCCGCGCGATCGCGTTCGCCGCGGTCCCGATCCTCGCTATCGCTCTTCTCGCCGGGGTCCTCCTGCGGATGAGCCGGGTCGAGCTGGTCGGGCTGGTCTTCACCCCGTCGGTCCTGACGTCGGTCTTCTGGATCAACCTGCTGGTGCTCGCCTACCGCCTTGTCGCGATCGTCGATTCGTACCGGGTCGCCGAGTTCCTCAACCGGAACGATGCCAGCGGCGACGGCCGCGTCGGGCAGGCCCGCCGGATCCAGAACCCGGTCTCGCTGGCCGGACTCCTGGCCGTCGTGCTGGTGATGACGGGCAGCCACGTGGTGATTGCTCACTACGACAATCTCGTGAGCGACGTGCTCACCGGCGGCTGCATCTTCCAGGGATCGGACATCACGGCCACATGCGACCTGCCGGACGCGACGGACAGCCCCAGCGACTCGAGCGGTCCCAGCGATAGCGGGGACGGCTCGGACGGCAGCGGCCAACCGACCGACTCGCCCACCCCGGCGCCGACGCTCCTCGGGACACCCGTCCCTGACGTGTCGATCCCCCCTTGGAACGGCACGGACCGACTGAACATCCTCCTGCTTGGGGTCGACGAACAGGGTGGCGGCTTCAACACCGACACGATGATCACGATCTCGATCGACCCGGTCACCAAGCAGGTTGCCATGTTCAGTCTGCCGCGCGATACGACGAACGTGCCCGTCCCTCCCGGCCCGGCGC
Organism: Candidatus Limnocylindrales bacterium; assembly: GCA_038327765.1. GTDB lineage: Bacteria > Chloroflexota > Limnocylindria > Limnocylindrales > CSP1-4 > SPCO01. The sequence continues at coordinate 19,792 of JBBQLI010000028.1, forward strand.
GCTCCGTCTGGGGCAGCGTCTACGGTCAGAAGATCAACTCGTGGTACTCCAACAACAAGGGTCGCTCCGACCTGTGGCCGGGGAAGGCGAGCCAGCGCGGGTTCACCGCCCTGAAGGCCATCCTCAGTAACCTGTACGGGCTCAACATCCGCTACTACGTCGAAGTGAACTTCACGGGGTTCAAGCAGATCGTCGACACCCTGGGCGGCGTCACGGTCAACGTGCAGGTCCCGGTGGTCGACGACACGTACCCATCGACGAACGGCGTGCTGCGCCGCCTGTACATCCCCACCGGGCTGCAGCACATGGACGGCACGCAGGCGCTCCAGTACGCTCGCTCGCGCCACGGGAAGCCGGGCCACAGCAGCACGGACTTCGACCGTTCCGCGCGGCAGCAGCGCCTGCTCCTGTCGCTTCGCCAGCAGGTCGACCCGCAGGCACTCATCCCGCAGATCCCGCAGCTGATCTCGGATCTCAAGACGGCCGTCAAGACGGATGTCCCGCTGGACCAACTCGCCCAGCTCCTCGGCCTGGCGTCGTCCATCGACACGTCCAACATCCGCTCGTACGTGTTCGCCCCGCCGCTCTACGGCTACGAGACGGCCCCGGGTGCGCCCGTCTACAAGGCGTTCCCCAACGTGGGCGCGATCCGTGCCGCGGTCAAGAACGCATTCAGCGCGGATCCCATCGACGAGGCCCAGCGCGAGAAGCTGGCCGAGGAGCTGGCCTCGGTCTGGGTGGTCTCAGGGCTGGATGACCGGACGATCGGCCCGAACATCGCGTCCTACCTCGAATACCGGGGTCTGTCCGCGTCATCACCGAGGGCGAAGGCCGTCGGAGCGATCCCGGCACACACCCAGATCGTCGTCTACAACGGCGCCCAGGAGACGATGGGCGACACCATCGCGTTCCTGGAGAGCCTCTTCGGGGTGAAGGTGCAGACCGTGACCGACCCAGCCGTCCACACCGACATCATCGTCACGGTCGGTCGCGACACGGCCCACCTGACCGGGCCTGCCCTCAACTAGGCGAACGGCGCGGCAGCCGATCGCACGGCCGCGATCGACCGTGTCCGAAGCCGCGGGCGTTCCTCCCCGGGAGTTTCAGCCGATCGGCGTGAGCCAGTGGCGGTACTCCGGCAAGCGTCCGCGGACCGCCTCGAAGTAGCGATCCTTGACCACACCGGCGATCGGCCCGATCGCCCCGGAACCGACGGGGCGATGATCGACCTCGATCACTGGCGAGATCTGGACGCCCGTGCCGCACAGGAGCGCTTCGTCCGCCACGTAGAGCTCTGAGCGGTCGATGGAGCGGATCTCGACCGGGATCTTCTCGTTGGCCAGGATCTCGAGGATGGCCTTGCGCGTCACGCCTTCCAGGAGGTCATCGCTGACGGGCGGCGTGATCGCCACGCCATCGCGCACCACGAACAGGTTGGCCGCCGAGGCTTCGTTGACGTGGCCGCCGGCGGTCAGGACGAGCGCCTCGTCGAAGCCGTTGAGCTCCGCCTCGGTCTTCTGGAATGCCATGTTCACGTAGCCGCCCACGATCTTGCCGCGGGCCGGCAGCGCCTCGTCGGCGTTGCGGCGCCAGGAGGAGGTCATCAGGCGCACGCCCGTGTCGGTATCGATGTAGTTCCCGAAGGGGACCGCGATGATGTAGAGCTCGTTCTCGAGATCGTGCAGGCGAACCCCGATCGCCCGGGTGGACTTGTAGAAGGAGGGCCTGATGTAGGCGTCCTCGCGAAACCCGTTGCGGCGAACGGTCTCCACGATCATGCCCGTCAGTTCGTCGACCGATGGCACGTCCGTCATCATGAGGATCCGGCACGACTGGCGGATCCGCTCCACGTGTTCGCGCAGCTTCAACCCGTAGAGCTGGCCCTGTTCCGGGTTCCAGTACGCGCGGATGCCTTCGAAGGTGGCGGTCCCGTACATGAACGCGTGGGTCATGATGCTGACCTTGGCATCGCGCATCGGGACGTAGGCGCCCTCGAAGTAGCAGATGAGGTCATCCAGCGCGGCCGGCTTCGGCGCGTGATGCGGGGTGGAGGCCGGGCTATCGGCCGCCTTCTCGGTCAGCATCGGGGTCGACTCCAGGGTCATGCGGGCGGGCGCCCGGCACGACCGGACGACACGGTCGGCCGAGTATACCAGCGGTCGCCGGCCGCTCCGGCACTCCGGTTTCGACCCCTCGTGTGCGTCCGTTGCGGCTGTTTCAACCCAGGTCGAAGGCGCCCGCGATGGTCCCGATGACCAGGCCCAGATAGACCAGGTAGAAGCCACCGCCGATCAGCAGGCCGCGGCCGCGCAGGCGACCGGAGCGAGCCATCGGGATGAAGATCGCGGCCGATGACAGGAAGGCGATCGCGGCCGACGCGAACGCCACATAGGTGCCCGGTGCGATGACCCAGGTGGACGACGCGAACACGAGCGCCACCACCGTCGGGATCGTCGCCTGGAACACCATCGCGCCGGTGATGTTGCCCATCGCGAGGGTCGCCTTGTTCGCGCGCACCCAGATGACCGAGTTGAACTTCTCCGGGAGCTCCGTGGCGATCGGCGCGATGACCAGCGCCAGCAGCGTCCCATTGATGTGCCATTGCTCGGCCAGATGGTCGATGGCGTCCACGAACACCACGGCGCCGACCACGATGAGCGTCAGCGCGGCCACGACCTGCAGGTTGACGATCCGGAGGCGCGGGACACCTGGGTCGTCGCGATGCGCAGCTCGATCGAAACGATGGAACCGCAACGGCGCCAGGTCCGCGGCGTCGACGTCGGGGTCGGCCTCGAAGTGGCCCTTCACGTACCAGCCGTAGATGCCGATGAGCAGCACGGCGACGAGCCACTTCAGCCAGACCGGATCAAGCGGCAGCAGCGCGGCCCCGATCGCGATCGCATACGCGATCGCGAAGTAGCGCATGTCATGGGCGAGGACGCCGGTGTCGACCTGCATCGTGTCGCCGGCAGGACGGCCCCGCCCCACGACCAGGACCGCCACACCCGTGACGAACATCGCCAGGGTCGCCAGCATGAACGGCGCCCCCAGGATCGCGCCGATCCCCACCTCGTGCGCGGCGGCCCCCCCGCTGAACAGGATGGCGATGATCGGGATCATCGTCTCGGGCAGCGCCGTTCCCACAGCCGCCAGTACGGACCCGACGGCGCCCTCGGCGAGCTCAAGCTTGCGCCCGAACCACTCGATGCCGTTGGTGAAGAGCTCTGCGCCGGCAAGGATGATCAGGAAGGCGATGACGAGGACCAGGATGTCCACTCAGGTCTCCGTGATGAGTGCGCTGGTGACACCGATCGCGATGACGATCACGATCGCGGCCGCGATCCCCACCATCGCCCATTGTCCGTGACGCGCGTATCCGATGCCCGCCGCGATCACTCGGGCGACCGGGGTCACCAGGATCACGATCAGCCCAAGCCACAGCGGCGCTGCCGGGTCGAGGGCCAGGAGACTACTCACCAGGTGGCCGGGATCGAAGGTTGGGCTCGCCGTCAGCGGGCCGATCCCGTGGATAAGCATGAGTGCGACACCTGCCACGAGCAGACCCACGCCTAGGAATGTCATCGCGATGAGCGCCCGGCCGATGCGCGCCTCGACGTCGATCATCGGACGTCGATCATCGGACGTCATGAGACGGCCTTCATGAGCATCGCGAACGCGGTATAGCCAAGGACAAGCACGAAGATGATCCGCAGGAGACGCAGGTCCACGCGATGGCCAAGACGCGAACCGACCGTCGCACCCACGAAGACGCCGATCGCCGTGGGACCGGAGAGATACGGATCGATCTCGCCTTTCGCGAAGTAGATGAACGCGCTGGCCGAGGCGGTGATCCCCACCATCAGGTTGCTGGTGGCGGTGGCGACGCGGAGCGGGACGCCCATGACGAGGTTCATGAGCGGGACCTTGATGATCCCGCCGCCGATCCCGAACAGGGCCGATGCGATCCCCGCGAATGCAGAGCCCAGGAGGCCCATCCGAAGGTGGCGCACCTGGTAGCCGTCGGCCGCGGAGCCCGTGAGCGCCGCGGGGCCGTCGGATGCCGCGCTCCCGGCGAGCGCCGCGGGGTCGGCGGGTGCCCCGCCCCCGGCGACGGGGACGGCGACGGTCGCGTCGGCGCGCACGCCGCGGAGCATGGACAACGCCACGTACGCGATCAGGACCGCGAATAGTCCGTCGAGCAGATGCTCGTCGAGCAGGAACGCGATGGCGCCGCCGACGATCGCGCCGGCCGACGTGAACAGTTCGAGTGTCATCCCGAGCCGGAGGTTCGCGACGTGGCGCTCCAGGTAGACCCCGGCCGACGCGCTGCTCGTCATGATCACCGACACCAGCGAGACGCCGACGGCCTGATGCAGAGGCAGGCCGAACCCGAGCGTGAGCAGCGGCACGATGAGCACGCCGCCACCCAGCCCGAGCAACGAACCGAAGACGCCGGCGACCACGCCGCCAGCACCCATCGCGAGCGCGAGCTCCACCTCACCGGCCCGTTGGCACGGCCGAGATGGGCGGACGCCGGTTCACCGCCGGATCAGGGTCGGAGGTGCTGCGGGGCGTACGGGAGCAGGGCGACGTGGCGCGCGCGCTTGAGGGCCACGGCCAGCTCGCGCTGGTGACCGGCGCACGTCCCGGTCTTGCGACGCGGCTCGATCTTCGCCCGCTCCGAGAGATAGCGGCGGAGTCGGTTGACTTCCTTGTAGTCGATCTGGACGGTCTTGTCGGCGCAGAACGCGCAGACCTTTCGGCGACGACGGTCGCGGTACATGTCGTCGCGCTTCTTCGAACGAACGGGGGGCATCGGTCTTGATCTCCTGGTCAGAAGGGCAGATCGTCGAGGTCGGTGTCATCGGATGCGGGTCGGCCCGGGGCACTGCCGCCGGCGGCGGCGCTGGCGCCCCCGCCGACCGGAGCGCCCGAGAACGCACCGTCGTCGCCCTGACCCTTGCGGTCGAGGCTGATGACGTTATCGGCGGTCACATCAAGCGAAGTCCGCTTCTGGCCGTCGTTGCCCTCGAATTCGCGGGTCTTGAAGCGACCCTCGACGAAGACCCGATTGCCCTTGCGGAGCTGTTCGGCGGCTCGCTCGGCGCGGTCGCCGAAGATGCTGACGCGGTACCAGTCCGTGCCCTCATCCACCCAGCCGCCCTGGCCGTCCGGCTTGCTGTTGCTGACCGCGACGCTGAACTGGGTCACCGGGCGCCCGCTCGGGGTGTAGCGCATCTCCGGATCGCGACCGAGGTTGCCGATGAGCATGATCTTGCAGAATGCCATCGTCGTCCTCCGTCAGTCGATGGCGGCCGGGGCCGCCTCGGTCTCGGATTCGTCGATCCGCTCGGTGAGGTCGTCGTCGTCTTCCTCATCCTCGCCGGACGGCAGCAGGGACTCGTCGCCGAGATCCTCGCCATCACTCCCCGGTCGACCGGCCTTGCTCGGGCGCTCGACGCGGGTCACGAGATGGCGGATGACCTCCTCGGTGATGAGCAGGGTGTGCTCGAGCTCCGAGATGGCGTCCGAGGGGGCCTCGAAGAGGATGATCTGGTACGAGCCCTCGCGATGGCGGTCGATGGGATACGCGAGACGGCGACGCCCCCACGGGGCGACTTTCACGATCTGGCCACCTGCGGCCACGATCTGGCGGGTCGTCCGGTCGACGACCGCCTGGCTCTTGTCGTCCGGCACATCCGGTCGGATGACGAGCATGAGTTCGTATCGGCGCATGCGCCTTGACACTCCTTCCAAAGGGGATGCCCCGCTGACGGCGACGCCGGCACGGAGCGGAAAGGAAACGGGCGGTAGTCTAGCACGTGGCCCCCGGAACGGTCCGTCCTGTATCCTCAGGAGCGGGCCCCATCGTTCGTCCCCTGCTCTCCCACGGTATCCGTCCAACGCCGGAGGCTCAGTGCCCGCCAGCCCCATCCTGCTCGTCGATTCGGATGCGACCCTCGCCGCGTCCATCGGCTCGATCCTGACCGACGTCGGGTACGTCGTCACCACGACCGACGACGCCGAGGGCGCCATCGCACTCGCGGGCGGCTTCAACCTCGTCATCCTGGACCTGATCAGCGGCCCTCGTCCTGCGGGCGACATCTGCCGCCAAATCCGCTCCACGGCCGAATTGGCCGGTGTCCCGGTCCTTTGCATCAGCCAGACGGACGATGTCGACGAGCGCATCCGGTTCCTCGAGGCGGGCGCCGACGACGTCATGGCCCGCCCCTTCGACGCGCGCGAGCTCGAGGCCAGGGTCGAAGCGCTGCTCCTGCGGTTCCAGCGCTCGACCGGCGCCGTCGCGGTCATCTCGGGTGATCGTGCCGCCGTGGGACGCGCCCGTCGGGTCGTGGCGGTCTACAGCCCCAAGGGCGGCGTCGGGACCACCACGATCGCCACCAACATCGCGGCCATCACCGCCCTGCGCCGCCCCGAGCGGGTCGTCCTGCTGGACCTCTCGCTCCAGTTCGGTGGCGTGGCCAGCCATCTGAATCTCGAGCCACGGGTCACCCTCGCCGATGCCGTCCGCGACGCGGCCGCCCTGCGTGAGCCGGAGATCCTGCGCGGCTACACCGTCCGTCACGGATCCGGCCTGCACGTCATGGCCGCACCGGCGACGCCCCAGGGCGCCGACCTGATCACGCCCGAACATGTCGGCCAGACCATCGCCACGCTGCTCGGCGCGTACGAGTCGGTGGTCATCGATGCCGGCTCGCTGCTCGATGAGCGCAGCCTCACCGCCATCGAGGCGGCCGATTCCGTGATCCTGCCGGTCTATCCGGAGATCGCGGCCCTGCGTGCCGTTCGCGCCCTGCTGGACTACTTCGGGGAGATCGCGACGCTCGAAGGCAAGTCGATGCTGGTCCTCAACAACATGTTCGCCCGCGACATCCTCCGGCCACGCGACGTCGAGAGCGCCCTTGGCACCAAGGTCAGCACGGACCTTCCGTACGACCCGTTCCTGTATCTCAAGGCGGTCAACGAAGGGGTACCGATCGTGCTCGGGGCCACGCGCTCCGCCGCTGCGGAGCGGCTTGCTCGCCTGGCCGCCGATGCATTCGGCGAGGAGGCTCTCGAGGGTCCCGCGGAGCCGGCCGCGAAGAAGAGCGGTCGGTTCGGGCTGATCCGCCGCTGAACGCCAGCGCGATAGGTCCCTTTCCCTATCGCAGCGACCCATGGGCCGCGCGCATCCTGCCGCGGATGAGATCCGGGAAGATCATCTCCCTGTGGTTCGTGGGCTCCACCGTCAGCGTCATCGCGCTGCTGGTGTACGCGTTCCTGACCTCGGGGTCGCACAGGATCTGACGAATACCCCAGGTCCTGGCTCCCTGTGCCCGGGAGTCGGGATCGACCGCCGTGCTCGGTGAGCAGTGCGGACGTCGGGACGTCGGAGACCTGCATCGTCATACGGGGATCACTCAGCCGGGATCGCGGATGCGAGTCGGCGGTGGAAGGGTGCCGCCGTCCTTCATCACGTCCCCCACGACGACGGCACCCTCGTCGCTGACGATGTCAGGTGGGCGCGCGCCCGGCGATGGGTCGATGGTCCGGAGCATCGGCGCACCACCATCGGTGCGGTGGGAGGAGACGGGTCCCGGGCGCTCGACCCACTTCCCCAAACGAGGAGCAATCCCGGGACCGTTGCCGGAGGATGCACCGGAGCGGTGCATCCGGTCGACAGCCCGATAGTCCCAGTGCGGGATAGTCCTGTCGGGTCAGGTAGGGTGCGCTGAGGTCTTCCCTCGTGCGAACGCTCGACTGGTGCCGGAGCAGGGATTCGAACCCTGACGCCCTTGCGGGCCGCGGAGTTTAAGTCCGCTGCGTCTGCCGTTCCGCCACTCCGGCGAAGACCCAGCGTACCGGTTCCAGCGTGGAATCGACGGGGCGATCGCGAACGATGGAGTGGTAGCGCGTGACGTTCGCCCGCCCCAGGATGTGCATATGGACCATGCCGGGACGGTCGTGCCTGGCGCAGTGCTCCACCTCGGACCTGCGTCGCGGCGCACCGTCACCTCGGTCGTCGGGGCCGCGGTCCCGATCGCCCTGATCGGCGGCGGGATCGCCATCCTGACTCTCGACCTTCCCTGGGAGACGCCCGCCGTCAGGATCCCGGTCGCGATCGTCGTGTTCGCGGCGTCGTGGTTTCGCGCCATCACGATGCGTCGTCGCGCCCGGACGATCGAACGCGAACGCGACGCGTGGGCACGACTCGATGTCGGCGAGGAACGTCTGAGCACCCTGCTGCGTTGGCTGCCGGCCGCGGTCTACCTCGACCGCTACCGTCGCAGCGACGGGGTATTCATCGAAATCGTCTACGTCTCGCCCCAGATGGCCGACTTGACCGGCTACCCGGTCTCGGCGTTCCTGGCGGACTCGAACCTGTGGATGACCCTGATCCATCCCGATGACCAGGAGCGCCTCTACGCGTTCGACCCGAAGGACCATCTCGACGGAGAGCCGCTCCAGCAGGAATACCGGATCATCCGGGCCGACGGCAAGGTCGTGTGGGTCCGCGAGGAGGCGCGCCTGATCGAGTCCTCGGCGATCGCGGACACGGTCCTGTCGCACGGGTTCTTCGTCGATATCACCGAGCGCAAGGAGCTCGAGGCGCAACTCGGCCGGATGGCCTTCCAGGACTCCTTGACGGGCCTCGCCAACCGCTCGTTGTTCACCGACCGACTGACGACTGCCCTCGCTCGAAGTGAGCGATCGGGCAGGTACCCGTCGGTGCTCTTCCTCGACCTCGATGAATTCAAGATGGTGAACGACAGCCTGGGTCACGGTGTCGGCGACAAGCTGCTGATGATCGTCGGCAAGCGTCTGCGGACCGCCGTCCGGCCGGCCGACTGCGTCGCACGCCTTGGCGGCGACGAATTCGCGATCCTCCTCGAGGACATCGGGGAGGCCGATATCCCGATGATCACCGCAACGCGACTTCTCGATGTCCTGCGCGAGCCGATGCAGATCGAGGGCCGCAAGCTCATCGCCCGCGGCAGTATCGGCATCGCGCTCGCACGCAGCTCCACCGTTTCGCCGGACGACCTCCTGCGCGATGCCGACGCGGCGATGTACCGGGCCAAGGCCGAGGGTCGTGGCCGCTGGGTGCTCTTCGAGCCGGAGATGCATACCGAGGCGCTCACCCGCTTCAATATGGAAGCGGACCTCCGGACGGCGCTCTCGAACGATGAACTGCGCGTGGTCTACCAGCCCATCTACTCCCTGGCCTCGGGCCGTGCCCGTGGCGCCGAGGCGCTCGCTCGTTGGGATCACCCGATCCATGGTGCGGTCTCGCCGGTCGTCTTCATCCCCATCGCCGAAGACAGCGATCTGATCCTGGACATCGGTGAGCGGGTCCTGCGCCGAGCATGCCAGCAGACGGCCGAATGGCGGCGCCACGGGATCGTCGGCGAGGACTTCGTCATCAGCGTCAACGTTTCGGTCAAGCAGCTCTCGGGCAATCTGCCCGGCATCGTGGCGCAGGTGCTCATCGACACCGGGCTACCCGCCCGGATGCTCGTCATCGAGGTGACCGAGAGCGCTGTCATGCGCGACGCCCAGGGTGCGATCGAGATCCTCAACGCCATCCGGCGCAGCGGTGTCGCCGTCGCCGTCGACGATTTCGGGACCGGCTACTCGTCGCTCGGCTACCTCCAGAAGCTGCCGATCGATGTGATCAAGATCGACCGGACGTTCGTCGTGGGTGTCGAGAAGCCGTTCG
>JBBQLI010000029.1:0-28910 GCA_038327765.1 Candidatus Limnocylindrales bacterium
ACCCGGCCATCGACCGAGCGAAGGCGCCGCCGCGAACGTGATCGCGAGGGCCGCGACCCCCAGCACGACGCCCATCGTCCTGAAGCGCACCACAGGCGCCAACCGCGTGGGCAGCCCGTCCAGCTGGATCCACGCGAGCAGCCCGCCGACGATCAGCTCCCAGCCGCGATACGGCAGCAGATAGAAGGCGTTGGTCTGTGTCGTCCGGAGCATCAGCGCCACCGAGATGATGCCCATGACGGCAAGCAGGACCAGGGGCAGCCAGCGCCGTGCGACAGGACTGCGTACCCGGCCGACCACGAATGCGACGATCAGCAGGAGCGTGGGCCACACGAGGTAGAACTGCTCCTCGACGGCCAGCGACCAGAAGTGGAGGTACGGGGAGGAACTCGCACTGGCCGCGAAGTAGTCGGTCGCCGACCGGGCGAAGAGGAAGTTCGAGACCGACAATCCAGCGGCTGCCGCCTGCGTGTGCAGCGTGTCCGGGACCGAGGAACCGAACAGGATCACGAATCCCAGCCACGTGCCGATGACGCACACCAGGGCGGCGGGCACGATCCGTCGCACGCGGCGGGCGTAGAAGCCGACGAGGTCGATCCGGCCGGTCGCCCGCAGCTCGGCGACCAGGATCCGGGTGATGAGGAACCCGGACAGGACGAAGAAGATGTCGACGCCGGCGAACCCGCCGGGCAGCACCCCCGGCCAGGCATGATCGATGACGACCGCCAGGACGGCGATCCCGCGCAGACCATCCAGTGTCCGGGTCCGACCGGTGTCAGCGGTCGCCCGACGGGGATGCGCCATCCCCGGAGTATGCGGTGGTGGCGCGCCGCCCACGTGGGTCAGATCGATCCGGCGGGCCGTCGGATCGTCGCCTCCAGCCGTTCGAGCAACGGGATCTGCGTGGCCTTGATCGAGACCCGCGCCGCGACCGGGTCGAACCAGGCGACGCGGTCGATCTCGGGGAAGGAACGGCGCGTGCCGGACCCGGGCGGCCACTCCATCTCGAATGGATTCGAATGCGCCGCCGCCGGATCCAGCTCGCCCTCGACCGCCCAGGCGAAGACGACCTTGCCGCCCTTCTGGACGATCGACCCGAGGTCGATGACGGGGTCGTCCGCGACCGGGTGCCCGGTCTCCTCCTCGAATTCGCGCCGCGCGACCGCGAGCAGTTCCTCGCCGGGTTCGGGCTCACCCTTGGGGATCGTCCAGGCCCCCGCATCCTTCCCGGCGAAGTACGGGCCGCCGGGGTGCGCCAGCAGGAATTCCACGGCCCCGTCCCGAAGGCGGTACAGCAGGATCCCGGCGCTCGTGCGAGTGGTCAATCGGCATCCTCGGCAGCGATCAGACGATCGGTGGCCATCGTACGGGGTCTCGGCGGCTTCGGCCCGACGGCCGCTCGGGCCTGCCACCGCTCGGGTCTCGCTGCCGGGACCCTGGGGAAGTGACCGCCACCACCCGTTTTGGATAGAGTGGTCGCCAACGAGCCACGTCTGCCTCAGGAGGGACCGCGATGACCAGCCGAACCTTGCTGCTCGTCGGGACGAAGAAGGGCGCCTTCATCCTGGAGAGCGACCGTGCGCGTCGCGACTGGTCCGTCCGCGGGCCGCTGTGCGAGGGCTGGCCGATCCACGACATGATCGTCGACCCTGTGTCGGGCGCGATCTACGCGGCCGGGGACAGCGCCTGGTACGGAGCGGCAGTCTTCCGCAGCGACGATCTCGGGGAGACCTGGACCCACTCATCGCAGGGACTGACCTACGGTGACGAGGGCCCTCCGATCAAGACGGTCTGGAGCCTGGCCGTCGGTCCGGATGGCGCGATCATGGCGGGCGTGGAGCCGGCGGGCCTGTTCCGAAGCACGGACCGGGGCGAGACCTGGTCGCACGTGGAGGGGCTCACGGATCATCCGACCCGCGAGTCGTGGCAGCCCGGCAATGGCGGCCTCATCCTCCATACGATCGTGCCCCATCCCACCGACGCGGCGCGGACCTGGGTCGGGATCTCGGCCGTCGGCGTCTTCGAGACCCGCGACGGTGGGGCCACCTGGGAGCCGCGCAACGACGGCGTCCGCGCCGGCTTCCTCCCGGATCCGCACCCGGAGACCGGCCAGTGCGTCCACAAGTTCGCACCGGCGGCCGGCCAGCCCGACACGCTCTACCAGCAGAACCACTGCGGTGTCTACCGGTCCGACGACGCCGGCGAGCACTGGACCGAGATCACCGCGGGACTCCCGGGCGAATTCGGGTTCCCGCTGGTCACCCATCCACGCGATCCGGACAGCGCATGGGTGATCCCGCTCAACGGCGACGACAAGGGGCGCTATATGCCCGACGCCAGCGCCGCCGTGTGGCGGACCGACGACCGGGGGGCCACCTGGGCCCGCGCCGGTGACGGGCTCCCCCAGGACGAGGCGTACCTTGGGGTGCTGCGCGAGGCGATGGCCCGCGACACGCTTGATCCGGTCGGGGTGACGTTCGGGACCAGCACGGGACAGCTATGGACCAGCGTGGACGAGGGGATCAGCTGGGCACAGGTGACCGCCAACCTGCCACCGATCTGGTCGGTGGAATCCGTCGTCCTCGACGCCTGATCGGGCCAGCGGTGGCAACGGTCCTGCTGCCGCGCTCGTTGCTGGCCCTCTTCCCTGGCGCCGACCGTCGCCATGAGGTGAGCGCGGGCACGGTGGGGTCGGTGATCGAGCAGCTGGAGACAGCGATCCCGGGCGTCCGCGACCGTCTCGTCGAGGCCGGACCGCGGTTGCGACCACACATCAACGTCTTCGTCGACGGCGAGCCCGGTGACTTCGGGACGGCGGTCGCGCCCGGCTCGCTGGTGCACGTCATCCCGGCCGTCTCCGGCGGGTAGCCGGCGGTCCCGCCCGTTCGACGCGGTGCGATGTGGTGCGCGCCGGCCATCGACAGGACTATCGGCTCATTGCCGGTGAACCGGTCCGTTCGGTAGATATGCGGTGTGGTCCGTATCGTTCGCGTCTGGTCAAGGACGGTCGGGTCAGCATCGCCTGAAGGGGGGCCGTCGTCAGGAGCGATGCACACCGGATTGCCCGTCCGGCTGCGCAGCATCTGACCATCGGCGAACGATCACGGTGACCATCGCGAGCTGGGTTCCCAGGCCCCGTCCGCACGAACCGATCCTTGGGAGTGTCCCCCGCATGGATCAACCCGGCGCGCACGTCGCACACCCGCGCATCTTGCGAGTGTCTGGTGCGTGAGATCACGGGCCGGCGCGGCTCGGACCGTCGACCCGCGCTCCTCGTCTACACGGCGATCACCATCGTCCTCGGGGCTGGCGCGTTCGCGATCGCCGCACAGACCGTCCCGCTCGGCGAGCGCATCTCCCTGACGTCGACCGGCGGCCGCGAAGGGATCCTCCTCGGTCTGGTCTTCTGGGTCCTCACCGGACTGCTGGGCGGGATGCGCGTCGAACGGCTGGCGGACCACGGCGTCCTCACCTTCCACATCCCGTTCATCGTGGCCGCGACCGCGCTGGGTGGTCCGGTCGCAGGCGCCGTGGTGGCGATGATCTCGACGGTCGAGGGCCGCGAGCTGCGCGAGATCCCGTGGTATGGCCTGGTGGCGAACCATGTCGCGCTGGCCGTTGCCGCGCTGGCCGGCGGGCTCGTGATGACGTGGCTGAACAGCTGGCTCGGCACCCTTACCTTCGTACAGCCGCAGGCCACCCAGCTGATCGCGATCGTGGTCGCGAGCTTCGCCCTCACCGCCGTGGCGACCGGACTCGCATCCGGGACCGTGATCCTGCGCGACCACCTGTCAGCCCGCGAAGCGGTCTGGCTGTTCGTGCACGCCTATCGCCGGACCGCGGCGGTCGAGGTGGTCCTCGGCTGGCTCCTGACCATCACCTACGCCACGATCGGCTGGTGGGCGGCCGGCATCTGCGCTCTGCTCGTCCTTGTGATCTGGCAGTCGCATGACGACCACGAGACCGCGCGCCGCGACGCCATGACCGGCCTGTTGAGTCGCGCCGGCTTCGCCCGTCCGATGGCCGAGGCCGTCGCCGCCGCGACCCGGCACGGCCGCCGCGCCGCGTTGCTGGCGATCGATCTCGACGGGTTCAAGTCGATCAACGACACGCATGGGCACGCCGTCGGCGACGAGGTCATCCGGACGGTCGGCGTGCGGCTACGCAGTGCGATCCGGCTGACCGACGCGGCCGTCCGCCTGGGCGGCGACGAGTTCGGTGTGCTCCTTGCCGACGTCGCCGACTTCGCCGCCGCCGGACACGTCGCCGAGCGGATCCACGAGCGGCTGTGCGAGCCGATCGAGCTCGACGACCGCGTGGTCATCGTCGGCGCCTCCATCGGTGTCCAGCTCGTCGAACCGTCCGATCGACCACCGACCGTCGAGCGACTGCACAAGCTCGCCGACGACCTCATGTACGAAGCCAAGAAGTCCGGCGGCGGCGTCCGTTTCTCGGGTTCGCGCGACGGCGGCGGCTAGGGGATCTGGCGGAACGGGAAGTAGACGATGAAGCCGGCGACCATCGCTGCCAGGTATGCCAGCGTCACGAATGACGGCAGTCGCGCCCGCAGCAGCAGGACCGCGGTCAGGGCGGCAAGCGCGGGGACCGTCGGCAGGATGTAGTAGAAGTACGTGATCCGGTGCGTCACCGCGACCAGGATGAAGAACGGAAGGTAGTTCGCGCCGATCCAGACCAGCCCCCACTGCGCCAGCCGGTCGCCCATCCGGACAGCGCGGACGATCGCGAACGGCAATGCCAGCCAGATCGTGCCGATCAGGACCGGGTTGAGGGCCGCCTGGAACTCCACGGTCGGATAGGTGCTGACCACCTGCCCGTTCACGCTCAGATCGACGTTGACCCGCAGATAGTCGAATCCCCCGCCATTGACCAGCCATTGCCAGGGACTGCTGGTGATGCCCGATGGTTGTGTACCGCTGCCGGTCAGCGAAACCCCGTAACTGAGCATGTGGCCGACGTGGTCGAACGGACTGGTGTAGGTGGTGAACCGAAGATCGAGCAGCCAGAGTCCGCCAAGCCCGACGAGCGCGGTCGCGACGACCGCGATGGCGGGTGCGCGCAGGTCGCGCATCGTCAGCGTCTCGCCACGCCGCAGACGGCCCACCAGCGGAATCGCCTCCATCGCGAGATAGGCCAGGAGCCCGAAGATCGCCGTGACCTTCACGAGGCAGCCGATCGCGAAGGCGATGCCCGCGAGCGCCGGGCGACCCCTGAGCCCCAGCCACGCACCAACCAGGATCGCGGCGACGGCCATCATGTCGAGGACGCCGATGCGGCCGTGGATGAACGTCAGGTTGTCGAGGGCGAGGATCGCCACGGTCAGGACGCCGAGCCAGCGTGATCGACCGGTCGTCCGAACGATGCCGTAGACGGCGATCAATGCGACGACGCCGGCGATGACGCTCGGCAGCCGCCAGCCGAGCCCGTTGTCGCCGAAGATCAGCATCGATGCCGCGATGGCGACCTTGCCCAGCGGCGGATGCTCGCTGTTCGGGTCGAGGCCCATCGGCGAGCCTGCGTACGACGCCCCGGGCGGGATCTGCCAGCCCAGGATCGCCCGGGCCGCATTGACGTAGTACGCCTCGTCGAAGATCAACGAGCCCTGCGGCAAGGTAAGCCACAACAGTCGCAGCAGCACGGCAGCGACCAGGACCACCAGGAGCACGTATCTCGGCCGGACGTGGCGGATGGCAGGTCCGACTCGCCGGACCGCTGTCGTCGCAGTCGCGGCGACCCAGAGACGTGGCAGGATCAGCGCCGCGAACAGCGCGACCAGGGCCAGGTCCCGCACGAGCACGATGGCGGCGACCCCATGTCCCGTCTCGCGAATGAGATCGAAGTAGCGGCTGGGGAAATATGCCTGCGTGAGGAACATGGCCGCGATCAGCACACTTCCGGCCGCGAGTCCTCGTCGACCGCCCACCAGCAGCACGAGCGGCGCCAGCCAGATGACATATTGCGGTGAGAGGACCCGCCCGAACGCAACGTAGGCGACCACGGCCGCAGCGGCCGCGCGAACGAACCGATCGCGCTCCGCCGGCCCACGCGCGAACCATGCCCAGACGGCCAGCAGCGACGCGACCTGAACGACCGAGGAGACCAGGGCCACCAGATCGGGCAGCGGCCCGACGAGGTTCTGGGACCCGGAGCCGCTGGCCACGGTGACGCCCGAGCCAGTCAACCCGCCGATGACGAAGGCGACGGCCGCGCCGAGGCTCTCGACCTGGAGTGGTCGACTGACCTGGCGCAGCAGCGTGTCGATGAGCCCGGCAGGACCGATGACCGCGAACGGGATCAGGACCACCAGGAACGTCGCCACGACGACGGCAAGACAACGCACTGCCTCGGCGCGGCCCTGCCGCCGCCAGACGTACACGAGGAGGACGGGCAGGATCACGATCGGGTAGACCTTGGCGAGGGCCGCCAGCCCGATCGTCATCGCGCCGATCCGGTGACGGCCGGCCACCACGGCGGCCATGCCTGCAGCCGTCAGGAGCGCGGGCCACAGATCGTAGCGCGAGAGGATGACTGGGCCAAGCAGCAAGGGCCAGACCGCGAGGACGAGCAGAGCGGCGATGAAATGGACTCGGCTCGCACCGGCCCAGCGCAGAGCTGCGAAGACGGCCACGATCGTCGCCAGTCCCGCGGCGAGCATCAGTCCCTCGAACACGGCCGTGTAGGCCGGAAGATCACCCGTCTGGACTCCGAGCACGCCCGGCAGCACAAAGACGGGCAAGGCGACCGGCGGGTACGGGATCGGCAGGTCTCGATACGGGACACCGCCGCGCCGGATCGCATCGAAGAAGTCAAGGTAGACCGGGGTGTCGCTGATGACCGTTCGGCCGTAGAACGACTGGTGGACCAGCGACCCAAGAAGCGACCACGTTCCGAAGAACGCAGCAAGCGCGATACCGAGTGCCAGCAGCCAGCCCCAGTTCGCCCGAACGTACGCCGTTGCCGATCCGGCGGGGGTCGTCCGAGTCATGGGTCGAGGCCGTCTTCCGTCGTCAGACGGGGTCGGCGCTGCTGACGGAGGTCAGCCGCGTGCCGCGCGGCGAACCGTCAGGGCTGAGCGCCCGTGAAGGCCGTGGTCTCGGTCGTGACGGTCGTTTCGGTGGTGGCCGTGGTGTCGGTGGTAGCGGTGGTGTCGGTCGTGGCCGTGGTGTCGGTCGTGGCCGTGGTGTCGGTCGTCGCCGTGGTGTCGGTCGTGGCCGTGGTGTCGGTCGTGGCCGTGGTGTCGGTCGTGGCCGTTGTGTCGGTGGTCTCGGTGGTCGTCGTCGTCCCGTCGTCGGTCGTCGTGACGGTCACGGTGACGGTCGTGAAGGTCCCCGGTACGGTCGTCGTGGCATAGACCGTCGTCGCGATCGTGGTCGGCTGCGTGACCGTCGTGGTGTGGTCAAGGAAGACCGTGGTGGTGGTCGGGAGATAGACCGTCGTCGTCGCCTGTGCACTGGAACTGGAACTCGACGCAGAGGCAGTGACGGTCTTGGTGACCGTCTTCGTCAGCGTGACGGTGGCCGTCGCCTTCTTGGTCACCGTCTTCGTGACCGTCTTCGTGACCGTGCGCGTGGCCGTGTGATGCGTGTCGTGGTGGTCGTCGTTGGCCTGCGCGGGACCGGTGCCGCCCACGGCGAGGAACGCGACCACCATCGCGGGCACCAGGATCGCTGCGAATCCGGCTCGTCCGAATGTCGCTCGGTTGATCTTCAACGCGCTCCGCTCCCTCAGTCACATCGCCACCGCGGACCCGTCGGACCTTCGGTCGGCTCGATGGTACCTGCCCGTCGTGCCCAGAGCGCAGCGTTGTTGCAGCATGGTGCCACCGGGCACCACGGAATCGCCGCGACCGGTGCGGTCAGCCGAGGCGGGGTCCCAGGTTGGTCGCGATCACCATCGCCTGCTCGACGTTGATCAGTGCGTCGCGGATCGCGGCGTGGGTCGAGTCGCAGGTGCGGCCTGCTCCTGGGCCATCGGACCCGGTCCGAAGGTGACAAGCGGCCTTTACACATCGACCCGTGCCGGGCGTACGGTCAAGGCATGACCAACGATCTCCAGCGACTGCGAGAGGCACGTCGCCTCAGGCAGGGCGAACTGGCCGATCGGCTGTCCGTCTCGCGCCAGACGATCAATTCGATCGAGACCGGGCGCTATCTACCATCGCTGCCGCTGGCCCTGGCCATCGCTCGCTTCTTCGGCAAGCCCATCGAGGAGATCTTCCATGAAGAAGCTCATGACTAGGTACCCGGCCATCGTGGTAGCGATTCCGGTCGGTGCGCTGATGGCTGCTGGCGTCCTCATCAGCGGGGCCTCAGCCCTCCAGGCAGCCATGTCCATGGCGATCGTGATCGGTTACGCCATGGTCGTCACCACCATCGGGCGGCGAAGCGAGACGGCGAGCGCCCTCGCGGGTCGACCCGTTGACGAGCGCTGGGAACACATCGATCTCGAGGCGTGTGCCTACGCCCTCGGGATCAGCACCATCGTGGTCCTGGCCGCGTTCGTGGTCACGCAGGCGTCGGGCGGTGCGTGGCAACCCTACGCCTTGATCGCCGCAGTGCTCGGGCTGTCGTACGTCGGTTCGGTCGTGGTGCTCCGCGCCGCTCACTGAGGACGGTGGTGGCTTCCGGTCGCGGCCGCCGCCGCCGCCCGACAACCCGCCACTATGGCTGGTAACCGGGTCATCTGGCGCCCCCGGACGGACTCGAACCGCCGACGCAGGCCTTAGGACGGCCTCGCTCTGTCCACTGAGCTACGGGGGCGCTGGCCCCATCGTACCGCGGGCCGGGAACAGCTCCGCGGTGCGCGGCGTCCGGATGGCATGGCCGTCGCTCCTCCCAGCGGCGGCCATCCACGTTCCGAGGTCCGAAGAGGGCCTCACGCTCCCCTCCCCTACAATCCGGACGCGATGGCCGACGCGATCCCACTTCCCCTGCTCACCCTGTACAGCCGTGCCGGCTGCGGCTTGTGCGCGGATGCGCGCGACGTGCTCACGGCCCTCCTCGGACAACGTGCCTCCGAGGGCCTGCCCGGCGCGACCCTCCGCGAGGTCGACATTCAGTCGGACCCGGACCTCGAACGACGCTTCTTCACGCTGATCCCGGTGGTGGAGCTCGGTGGTCGCCAGATCGAACTCGCGACGAGCGCAGGGAAACTACGCCGGCTCCTCAGCGACGTCCTGGACGTCTGACCGATGGCTGGAACGGACCTGACGATCCTGGTCGCCCTCGCCGCGGGCGTGATCAGCTTCCTGTCTCCCTGCGTCCTCCCGCTCGTGCCCGCGTACGTCGGTCAGCTGACGGCCATCGCGGTCGCAGCCGAGGAACCCGGCCGAAGCCCGTCGCGCTGGCTGGCGATGCGGTATGCGCTGGCGTATGTCGCGGGGTTCGGCGCCGTGTTCACCCTCCTCGGCGTGACCGCCACGTTCGCCGCGGGGCCGCTCTACGACTTCCTCGCCCCGCTGCGAGTCATCGGCGGAGTGGTCCTCATCGTGTTCGGGCTTGGGCTGGCCGGTCTCCTGCGCATCCCTGCACTCGAGCGGACCTGGCGGCCTCTGGACGCCGGGGCAGCGTCGTCGCTGGCGACGGCGACCGGAACGATGTCACTGGCTGGCGGCGGCGCACCCGGACTGGGTGATCGGCTCGGCGCCCGGCTGGTTCGCTCACGGGGCGGCTGGCTGGCGTCCTTCGGCCTCGGAGCCATCTTCGCCATCGGCTGGACGCCATGCGTGGGGATCATCCTCGGCGGCATCCTGACCCTGGCGGTAGGTTCGGGCACGGTCCTCCAGGGGGCGATCCTGCTGATCGCCTACACCGCCGGTCTCGGCGTGCCATTCCTCCTGATCGCGCTGGTCTACGACCGCGCGCCGGGTCTGCTGCGGCCGCTGGTCCGCCACGGCCGGGCGGTTTCGCTGGTCGGCGGCCTGCTGGTCGTGGCGATCGGCGTCGCGATGGCGTTCGACTGGCTGTCGCTCCTGCCGCATTACTTCACGTTCCTCACGAAAATCTGACTCGCGACCGATGACCCAGCGACCCGGCTTCACCCACAAGCCCGAGCGACATGGGCTCATCGGCCCGTTCGGCGGTCGGCAGCTGGCTGGCGGCTTCGCGCTGATCGTGCTGGTCGTCATCATCCTGGTCGCGATCACCACCCCGCTCGGGAGCGCGGTCGGCGGCCCCGTCCCTGTCAACCCGCAGGCGACCGCGTTCGTGATCGGGCCGGCGCCGGCGCAGGGGCTTCGACCCGGCGACGTCGCACCCGAGCTGACGGTCACACGCTCGGACGGCAAGGTCTTCCAGCTGACCGACCTGGACGGCAAGCCGATCACGCTGGCCGGTCTTCGCGGGAAGGGCGTGTGGCTCAACTTCTGGGCCAGCTGGTGTCCCCCGTGCCAGTCCGAGACCCCCACGCTTCGCGATCTGGCAGAGCGCTACCACGACCAGGGTCTCGCCGTGGTCGGTGTGAGTGTCCAGGAGACGCAGCCGTCCGACGTGGCGGCCTACGCGGCGAAGTACCAGCTGACCTACACGATCGGGTTCGACGCGTCGGGCGACGTCTTCCACGAATACAAGGTCTACGCCCTCCCGACCCAGTTCTTCATCACGCCCGAGGGCATCATCCGGGATGTCGTCCAGGGACCGCTGACCGAGGCCGCAGCCATCACGGAGATCGAACGAGTCCTGCCGACGAGCGCGCCCGTCGCGTCGGGCAGCAGCGCGCCGTAGCCGGTCGCGCGGCTCGCTGGGTCAGCGCCCAGCGTGCCGGCAGACCCTAGTCGCTTGTCGGCGGTTCGTTGCCGTGCGCGACCTGCTGGAGGATCCACACGACGCCGTCATCCCAGTAGCCCGCGCTCGGCTCGCGACCCTGCGCTGACGCCTCCGCCTCCCAGGCATCACACCAGCGAGTGATCGCGAACGGCGGGACATGCATCGCGAGCAGGCGCGCCTTCGCGGTCAAGCGGAGCGCGGAATCGCGCGTGCTGTCGCCACCGTCGTCCGGGTCGGGGCCGAACATCGCTCACTCCACCTCGAATCGGAACCGGTCGCGGTCGCGCACCAGGCGCCCGACCGGGTGCCGCGCTTCATGTGACAGCACTACGGTCCAGCCCTCGTCCGCAGCCTGACCGAACAGCTCGACCTTGCGTGCCACCGAATCGAGCGGGAAGTCGTCGAACGCGGTCACCCAGCGCGGGTTCGCGGCCCACGGTCGCATGAACAGGTCGCCGAAGAATGCGAGCGTCCGCCCCGGCGCCCGGACCACGATCGCCTGGTGACCGGTCGAGTGTCCGCCGGTCGGCACGACCGACACGCCGGGCATCAGTTCCTTCTCGCCATCGACCCAGCCCTGGGCCCCCAGGTCACGGACGAGTCGCAACTCCGGCTGGACGTAGCTCGCCACAAGTCGGGGGTTGTCACTGAGCGCGACCTCCCATTCGGCCTTCTGGGCGACGATCCTGGCGTTCGGGAAGGTGCGCGACCCATCCGCCCGC
Organism: Candidatus Limnocylindrales bacterium; assembly: GCA_038327765.1. GTDB lineage: Bacteria > Chloroflexota > Limnocylindria > Limnocylindrales > CSP1-4 > SPCO01. The sequence continues at coordinate 11,504 of JBBQLI010000029.1, forward strand.
AGGAGGCCACCGGCATGATCGAAGTGGAGGTGGCTCATGGCCACCATATCGACAGACTCCGGAACGAATCCGGCCGTCTCGAGTGCGGCCGCGATCCACGGTCCGTCGTAGGACCGCATCGTCCGGGTCTTCTCGTCCAGCCGTTCCCCGATGCCGGTCTCGACCACCATCCGGCCCGACGGCGTCTCGATCAGGAGACAGTTCAGGGCCTGCAGCAGGCGCCGCTTGTCATCGACCTCGTCGGCGACCAGGTCTCCCCACAGGACCCACGGCACGGGCCCGAACAGGGTCCCGGCGTCGGAGCGGAACGTGCCCGCCTGGACCAGCGCGACGTGCACGCCGTCGCCCAGATCGGCCCGCCAGTCGACCGCATCGTTCATGCTCACGGCGTCAGGACGTGGGCTTCGTGTAGTCCTGGTGGAACGCGGACGCGGTCGGCTCGCGCTGACCCTGGTAGCGCGACCGAAGCTCGGGCGACCCATAGGGGCGTTCCACGGGCGAGCTCATCTTGAAGAACGAGATCTGCCCGATCCGCATCCCGGAGTAGAGCGCGATGGGCAGGTTCGCGACGTTCGAGAGCTCGAGCGTCAGATTGCCCTTCCAGCCCGGGTCGACGTAGCCCGCGGTGGAGTGGATGAGCAGGCCGAGGCGGCCCAGGGAACTCTTTCCCTCGAGCCTGGCCACGAGATCCGAGGGCAGCTCCACCCATTCGAGCGTCTGGCCGAGGACGAATTCGCCGGGATGGAGGATGAACTGTTCGTCCTCCTCCACCGTGAGCAACTCGGTCAGGTCCGGTTGGGGTGCGCGGACGTCGATATACGGATAGCGATTGTTACGGAAGACCCGGAACGAACGGTCGAGGTGCAGATCGACCGACGACGGCTGCAGGTCGGCCGGGTCGTAGGGGTCGATGCGCACCTGACCGGCCTCAAGGGCCGCCCGGATGTCGCGATCGGCGAGGACGCTCATTTGGCGAGCCCTCCGCTCCCCTTCTCTGCGAAGAGGGTGTCGACCTCGCGCTTGAGCGCCTCGAGGTCCTCGAAGCTCTGGTAGACGCTGGCGAACCGGATGTAGGCGATCTGGTCGATCGCGCGGAGCTGGTCCATCGCGAGCGCACCCACCTTGGACGATGGGACCTCGTTCAGGCCGGAGGCCCGCAGGATCGCTTCGATCTCGTCGGCGGCGGCGTCGGCCGCGCCAGCCGTGACCGGTCGGCGGGTCAGGGCCTTGCGCAGACCCGAAGCGAGCTTGTCGCGATCGAACTCCTGGCGCGTGCCATCGCGCTTGACGACGACTAGCCGTGCGGCCTCGACACGCTCGTAGGTCGTGAAGCGCGTGGCGCAGGCGGCGCACTCGCGTCGGCGACGGATGGTGGCGGAGTCATCGAGATCGCGGGAGTCGACGACACGGGTCTCGCGCTCACCGCACTGGGGGCAACGCATCGGGCTCCTGTGTACTCGGCCGTACCACTAGGTGTTGTGGTGTTGACCGAGCATACCACTACATGGTGTGGTCTGATGGCGTGCTGAGTGCTTTTGCGCGGGTTGCCTGGCGAGCGATCGCCTCTCGCGCGTGGATCAGATTCAGGTAGCCCCGCTTGATGGAGGTCTGGGCCTCCAGTTCCCGTGCGCCGCCGCGCGCCGAGGCCATGATCGAGGTGCCGTGTTCGACCGTCGCGAGGGCGCGGCCCGCCCGCTCCAGGCCGAGGACGACCTCCGAGCGGATCTCGAGGGCTGCGCGAGGTCCGTGCAGGGCGCGCGCCTCGTCGAGGTATCGGTCGACGGCGACGTTCGCGGCCTCAAGGGTGTCCGCGAGCGCCTCTGGGCCCAACTCGCCATGGCGCACGAGGTCGATCCGCGACGTGGCACCGTCGAGCGACGCTTCGATCCGTTTGGTCAGGTCCTGGACCGAGACGCGAAAGCCCTCGACCTCGCGCGTGCGCGCCACGATCCGTCCGGTCCGCCGGAACACGACGATCAGCCCCGAGACGAGGGCGATGAACGCCAGGATCGGGAGCAGGGTGATCCAATCCATCAGCGCGATCCGAAGCCGGGGTCCTGGATCACCCGGGGCGCGCCCGGAGCTCCGCGAGGAGCGCCGAACCCACCTCGAACAGGTCTCCCACGACGAACATGTCGGCGAACTCCGCGATCGGTGCGTCCGGGTCTCGGTTGATGGCGACGATCGTCTCGGACGTCTGCATCCCGACCTTGTGCTGGATCGCCCCGCTGATCCCGAGGGCGAGGTAGAGCGCCGGCTTCACGATCTTGCCTGTCTGCCCGATCTGCTGGCCGTACGCGACCCAGCCCGAATCGACCGCCGCCCGCGTCGCGCCAACGGCCCCGCCCAGCGCTGTGGCCAGATCGCCGACCAGCGTGAACCCATCCGGGCCACCGACGCCGCGGCCCCCCGACACGATGATGCGGGCCTCTTCGATCGGAGCGACGGCCTGCGCGGCGGCGATGCGCTCGACGATGGTGACGCGTGGGAGGGTCGCGTCTCCGGTCGGGGCGACCGTCTCCACGCTGCCGAGGGTCGGCGCGGCCTCGGCGGTGACGACGTTGGGGCGAACGGTGACGATGCCGTGCCCCGAGGTGAGTGCGCTCTGGGTGAGGAGCTTGCCACCGAACACACTGTGCTCGGCCAACGGGCCGTCGTCGGCCCATGTGACCGCCGTGGCATTGGCAAGGACCCCAAGACCGGTAAGCGCGGACAGCGCTCCGGCGAGATCACGTCCGTCCGGTCCGGCCCCGATGAGCACGACCTGTGGCTGGTGAGTCGCGATCAGCCCCGCCAGCCGCTCCGCGAGGATCGTGCCGGACGCATGGTCCGCCAGTGTGGGCTCACTGATCGCAAGGACTCGCGGGAGGTACCGCGCGAGGTCAGCGGCAGCGGCAGCCGGCGACGCTCCGATGACGACGCCAGTGACGGTGTGACCGGAGGCGCCCGCAAGACTCCGGCCGAGGGTCGCAACCTCGGTGCTGATGCGGGCCAGACTGTGATCGGCAGCGGATTCGCCGATCACCCAGATGTCGCCGGCCATCAGATGAGCCTCCGCTCGACCAGGAACGCCACCACCTGCCGCGCGGCGTCATCGGGCGCCTCACGCACGATGCGCGTGGCGGCTCGCGCCGCAGGCATGCGCGACCCGACCAGGCGAGTCGTGGAGACCGCACCGCCCACGGTCGACCCATCCAGCCCGAGATCGGCGAGTGACAGGGTCGTGATCTCCTTCGAGCGTGCCGCCATGATCCCCTTGAGGGATGGGTAGCGCGGCTCGCCCAGCGCCTGGGTGCAGCTGATCAGCACGGGCAGCGGCGCCTCGAGGACGTCGTAGCCGGTGGGCGTGATGCGACGGACGCGGACCGTGCCCGCGGCCGCATCCGGTTCGATCTTCGCTGCATACGAGAGGAGCGGCAGACCCGCCAGCGCCGCGACCCCAGGCGCGACCACCCCAGCCTGACCGTCGGACGTGTCGACACCCGCGAGCACCAGATCGAATTCGAGGGTCGCGAGTGCCGCCGAGAGCACGCGGGCCGTCGACACCGTGCACGATCCGCCCAGGGCCGGATCGGTGACGAGCGTGCCGCGAGCGGCGCCCATGGCCAGCGCCTTGCGCATCGTCTCCGGGGCGACCGAGGGTGCCATCGCGAGCAGCGTGACGTCGCCACCGAACGCCTCGGTCAGCTTCAGGCCGGCTTCGAGCGCGTACTCGTCATTGCCGTTGACGACGGCGGGCACGGAGGCACGATCCAGACGGCCATCGGGCCCCAGCCGCTCACCTGCGGATGCGGGATCCGGCACCGGTTTCATCAGGACGACGATGCGCAACGAGACGTGCCTCCTCGGGCGGTCAGCTGCCTTTGCCGAGCAGCGCCCGTGCCAGGACGAGCCGCTGGATCTGCTGAGTCCCCTCGTAGAGCTGGGTGATCTTCGCGTCGCGCATCATCCGCTCGACCGGGAACTCATCGATATAGCCGTATCCGCCCAGGACCTGGACGGCATCGGTCGTGACTCGCATCGCGGTGTCACCGGCCACGAGTTTACACATCGCCGACCACCGCCCGGCGTCTGGCGCCCCGGCTTCGATCTCGGTGCAGGCCTTGTAGAGGAGCTGCCGGGCGGCCTCGGTCTGGGCGTCCATGTCGGCGAGCATGGCTCCGACCTGCTGGAAGTCGCCGATCCGCTGGCCGAACTGTCGACGTTGCTTCGCGTACGCCGTGGCGGCTTCGAGCGCGCCCTGGGCGATCCCGACGGCCTGCGCCGCGATCCCGGGCCGGCTGCGGTCCAGGGTCCGCATCGCGAGGTCGAAGCCGTCGCCTTCTGCGCCGATACGGTTCGCGGCCGGGACGCGGACGGCATCGAAGGTGAGCTCCGCGGTGGGGCTGCCGCGGATCCCCATCTTGTGTTCCAGCCGCGCGACGGCGAACCCGGGCGTCGGCAGCTCCACGACGAATGCGCTCAGCCGTCGATGCCTGGGTGCCTCAGGTTCCGTGACCGCAAAGACGGTGAGCAGGTCCGCCACCGAGCCCTGGCTGATGAACCGCTTCGATCCGGTGATCACGTAGTCGTCGCCGTCGCGCACGGCCTTCGTGTGGACCGCCGATACGTCGGAACCGGCTTCGGGCTCGGTGAGTGCGAAGGCGATCAACTGCTCGCCGGACGCCAACCGGGGGAACCAGCGCGCCTGCTGGTCGGGGGTGCCCGCCAGCAGGATCGGCAGCGCCCCCAGTTCCTGGACCGCGAGGATCAGACCGGTCGTCGCGCAGGCACGACTCAGTTGCTCGATCGCCAGACAGACACTGAGGAGCTCGCCACCAAGGCCGCCGTGCTCCACGGGGAACGGCAGGGCCAGGATGTCCTGCTCCGCAAGCAGCTGCTTGAGATCCCACGGGAACTCGCTCGTGCGATCGATCTCGGCGGCTCGCGGAGCGACCCGCTCATCGGCGAGGACCCGGACGGCATCGCGCAGGTCGCGCTGCCCTTCGGTCAGCCGATAGGCCAGAGGACCGGGCGCGTCGGGGGCGCTCATGACCCCATCCTAGTCACTGGCGAGCGGTCTTGGGCGGTTGGCAGGACCGTCGGGCGGGTCTAGGCTGTCGCGAAGGCGACCGGGGGCCGGCCGTGGACCATGCCGAGCTTGGGGGAGGGCGCGATGGATCAGACCACCGAACTCGCGGCGCTGATCGCCGCGGCAGCGCTCGGGATCGCCGGGATCCTGGGGATCGTCCGGCGTGACCGGCTCGCCCGCGAGGGCCACGCCCACGCCAGCCAGTTCGCCGTCTCCACCGAGGGGATGTTGCGCTGCCCGGCGTGCGGGATGGGCAACCTCGTCGGCGACCGGACCTGCAGCAGCTGCGGGAAGACGCTCCCGCACTAGCACGCGCCGTGATCGGGGTCGCGTGATCTGTGGCCGGTGGCGCGTGATCTGTGGCTGGTGGCGCGGGGAGGCGAGTGGCGCGGGGCCGCGGGGCCGCGAGTCGCGCGAGTGGCGCGGGGCCGCGAGTGGCGCGGGGCCGCGGGGCCGCGAGTGGCGCGGGGAGGCGCCCAGGACTCTACGTCGACCCAAAGTCGACAGATCCGGGCCGAAAGTGGCGCGGGGAGGCGCCCAGGACTCGACGTCGACCCAGAGTCGACAGATCCGGGCCGAAGGCGACGTCCGCCCGCGAGACGCGACCTCTTCGACGGTGTTTGTCGACCCTGATGCGCCAGATGGGATCCAGGGGGAGCGCTCGGCCATCGCAGCGTGTCTTCGACGCCGATCCGTCGCCTCTGAGTCGACAGCCTTGCTCCAACGTCAACAGAGGCCCTCGGCCGTGGGTCCGCTGGCCCGGTCCCGCCCGCCCGGTTGCGGCCGCCTTGGTCACACCACCGGCAGGCGGCGATCCTCCGGTGCCGCCGCGATCCGCGCAGCGAGTACCTCGCTGATATCCATCGCCGCGACCGAACCGGCGCCACTCGATGCCGCGATGCCGTCGCTCAGCATCACCATGCAGAACGGGCAGGCGGTGGCCACGGTCTGGGCGCCGGTCTCGAGGACCTGACGTGTCCGCTCCGCGTTGATCCGGGTGCCGCGATCCTCCTCCATCCACATGCGACCGCCGCCCGCCCCGCAACAGAACGTCTGCGTGCCGGACTTGTCCATCTCCGTGATCGAGACGCCAGCCGCTCCAAGCACGTCCCGGGGCGCGGCGATCACCCCGTTGTACCGCGCCAGGTAGCACGAATCATGGACGGTGACACTCCCCGGTCTGTGCTCGCCGGTCGACGAGGTCGCGTCCTCGGGCATCGTCGCCAGTCGTCCGTTGGCAAGGAGTTCCGCGAGATACGTCGAGTGGTGCACGATTCGGTAGTTCCCACCCAGCTGGCCATATTCGTTACCGATCGTGTTGAAGCAGTGCGGGCAGGCGGTGACGATCGTCCGCTCCCCCATCCGGTACCGATCAAGCGTCTCGACATTCCCGGCGGCCAGCATCTGGTACACGTAGTCGTTGCCCATGCGCCGGGCCGGATCACCCGTGCACGATTCCTCCTGCCCCAGGACCGCGAACGTGACGCCCGCAGCGTGGAGACAGGTCGCGACCGCCCGAGCCACCTTCTGATTGCGCGGGTCGAACGCCGCCGCGCAGCCGACCCAGTACAGGACCTCGAGCGAGTCCAGCCGCCCGGCCGCCGCGACTGCCGCCACGGTCTCCACCTCGAACGGGAGTGGCTTCGCCCAGTCGAGCCGAGCGGACGCTGGCTGGCCCCACGGGTTGCCCTGGTTCTCCATGGCCCGGAACGCGCCGGTCAGCTCCTGCGGGAAGCGCGCGTCCTCAAGGACGAGGTTGCGGCGCAGCCCGACGATCTTGTCGACATGCTCGATGAGGACGGGGCATGCCTCGACGCAGGCACCGCACGTCACGCAGTCCCAGACCGCGTCATACGGGATGGCGGTGTCCACGATCGGTCGGGCAAGCGCCGCCGCGTTCGGCGACGTGTCGTCGAGACCGTAGGTGTCGCGGACGATCGGGGAGTTCGGGATGATGTCGATGCCATGCTCGGCCTCGACAGACATCTCGCGGATGCCCATGATCATCAGCTTCGGGTTCAGGGGCTTCCCGGTGTTCCACGCCGGACACGCCTCCTGACAGCGGCCGCATTCGGTGCACGTGAAGCCATCGAGGAGGTCCTTCCAGCCGAGATCCTGCAGCGTGCGCAACCCGAAGGTCGCGTCTTCGGCCTCGAGATCCAGCTTCGGCAATTCGCCACGGGGGGCGAGCTTGCGGAACCAGATGTTCGGGAAACTCGTGGCGATGTGGAGGTGCTTGGAGAACGGGAGGTCGGCGAGAAACCCGGCCACGAGCGCGATATGTCCCCACCAGAGGACCGCGAACAGCATCTCGAGCACGCCACGATCCAGCGTCCGAAGCGGGGTCGCGACGGCGTTGGCCACGATCGCGCCGGCGATGTCACCGTAGCGGGCCGCCTCGACGACCTGGGCCAGCAGCTCGGTCGCAACCACGCCCCCGATCAGGAACAGGATGAGCAGGGCATCACGGTTGTAGGTGAGTCGCTTCGGCTTCGTCACGAGGCGGCGCACGAAGGCCCAGCCGATCGCACCCAGCACCACCAGCGCGACCACGTTCTGCATCGCGCTCACCAGCGCCCACAGGAGACCGCCGAACGGGATCTGGACCAGTGCCTGGATGACGCCGCCCGTCACGATGTTGGCGGTCCCGATCGTGAGGAGGATGAAGCCCCAGAAGATCCCTGCATGCATGAGGGCCGCGCCCGGGTCCTTATACATCTTCGTCTGCATGAAGGCGTAGCGGATCAGTCCGCCCAACCGCTTCGGAACGTCGCTGAACGGGCTCGGACCCACCGCGCGGGCCGCCGCGAAGACACGCAGGTGTCGCGCCATGACAAGACAGAAGAAGACGGCCGCGCCCCAGAAGACGACGAAGACCGCCGGATACGCGGGGACGCGCGCGAACGATTCGATCATCTGCCCGGGTCCCGAACGCCGTGGTCGAAGGGGCCGGCGATGGTCTCGAGGGCGTGCTCCAGGACGGGCACGAGCGCATCGAACGATTCGACGGCGGCTTTCGGACTACCTGGAACGTTGACGATCAGGGTTCGACCCAGCACGCCGACGATCCCGCGCGACAGGTCGGCGAACGGAGTGATCGCCCGGCCCGTCGCTCGCATCGCCTCCGCCAGCCCCGGGACGTCGTAGTCGATGACGGCCTGCGTCGCCTGCGGGGTCACGTCACGTGGCGTCAGGCCGGTCCCGCCGGTGCTGACGATGAGCGGATGTCGCCCGGCGGCGGCCTTGAGTGCCGATCCGATCGCGACCTGGTCGTCCGGGACCGTCTGCCGCTCCACGGTGAAGCCAAGCGATGTCAGCCGCGCCTCGAGTGCGGTTCCAGACGCATCCTCGCGGACACCGGCTGTCACGCCGTCACTCGCGGTCAGCACCAGGGCGGTCCGGCCGGCCGCGCTCATCCGGGGCGTCGCTTGGGACCGATCCTCCCCGCGATCCGCTCGCCCGGTCGCGGCTTGCGGACCTCCACGGCCTCGACGCCGCGCGGGTCATGGCGCTCCCACGTCCCGCTCTTGCCGCCGGTCTTGGAGACCAGGCGGACCGCCCGGATCTCCACACCGCGTTCCACGCCCTTGACCATGTCGTAGACGGTCAACGCGGCAACGGTGGCCGCAGTCATCGCTTCCATCTCCACGCCCGTCGGCCCGGTCGTCGCGGCCTCGGCGCGGATGCGCAGGACGCCGGCGACGCGATCCGGCGTGATCGACACGACCAGATCGGTCAGGGCGAGCGGGTGGCAGAGCGGGATCAGGTCACTCGTTCGCTTCGCGCCCATCACCCCAGCCAGCTCGGCGACGCCAAGGACGTCCCCCTTCGGTCCACCGCCGTCGATGACCAGGCTCATCGTCTCGGGTGAGACCGCGACCAGGGCCTCCGCGACGGCCCGACGCGCGGTGGATGGCTTGTCCGAGACGTCCACCATGCGAGGACGACCGCTCCGGTCGACATGGGTCAGCCGACGGCGCTCGGCCCGCGGCGCCTTGAACTTGTCCGGTCGTGGGTCCATCGGTCCTCCGCTCATGCCCGGTCCAGCCACCACAGGTCCACCGTGGTGCCAGCCGCGACCTCGTCGACGGTCTCGGGGATGACCGCGAGTCCATCGGCGAGCGCCAGGGCCGAGATCACGTGACTCCCCTGCCCCGCGGCGCCTCCGGCCAGTCTGACGCCAACGCGGCCCGTCGCGTCGCGCATCGGCGCACCGGTCGCGTCCCGGTCGGCGATGACGCGAACGAACGCGCGCCGGCCCGCCCCCTTCGTGACCGGATCGTGGATGACGGCACGATCGACGGGCCGGAAGAGGTCCGTGTCGCCTCGACCGGAGAGTCGGCGGATGGCGGGCCGGACGAAGATCTCGAACGTGACTGCGCCCGACACCGGGTTGCCGGGCAGTCCGACGATCGGGACCGGAGCCCCGGCACCGATACGCCGCGGTGCGGTCCCGAAGGCGAACGGCTTGCCCGGCTGGACGGCCACGCGCCACAGGTCGATCGATCCGATGGTCTCGATGGCCGCCTTGACGACGTCGAACGGGCCGACCGACACGCCACCTGCCACGATGATGAGGTCCGCATCGGCGTCCAGCCCGCGTCGGAGTCGGGCCAGGACGTCATCGAGGATGTCCGTGGCGATCCCGAGGTCGATCACATCGGCACCCGCTGCCGCGGCCAAGGCGCGCAGACCGGGACCGTTGGCATCTGGGATGCCCGCGGGTCCCAGCGGCTCGCCTGGTGCCCTGATCTCGTCGCCGGTCGCGAGGACCGCAACCCGCGGACGCCGATGGACGGTCACCGCCGCGACGCCCGCCCCGGCGACCAGGGCGATCAAGGCTGCGCCGATGGCCGTGCCCACGGCCACCAGGGTCTGACCGGCACGCAGATCGCTCCCTTCGGCACGGATGGACCCGCCAGGCGTCACCGGTCCGTGAACGAGGATCTCGGCGGGCAACGGTCCCGTGGCATCGCGGCCGCGCGGTCCGGCGATCCCGGCATGGTCCAGCGGTGTCGTGTCCTCTACCGGGACCACGGCGTCCGCGCCGTCGGGGATGCGGGCACCGGTGGCGATGCGGACCGCGCCCCCGGCACAGACCGTGATGTCCGGCGCGACCCCCGCGCGAACCTCGCCGATGATCTCAAGACGCGCCGGGCCGTCCGTGCCAGCCCTCGCCGTGTCAGCGGCCTGGATCGCATAGCCGTCCATCGCGGAGTTCGGCCACGGCGGCAGCGAGGTCCGGGCGGTCACGTCCTGCCCCACGACGCGCCCTTGGGCATCGGTCGTGGCGATCACCTCGGTCGGCGTCGGCCGGGCAGCCGCCAGGATCGCCGAGCGCGCCTCTTCCACGGACCGCAGACCGGGCCCGCTCACGGTGTGACCACGCCGATGGTCTGGGCCTTGGCCCGGATGGCCTGCGCCAGGGTCTTACGCGTGACCACCCCGATGAGAGCGCCGCCATCCAGCACGGGCAGCCCGTCCAGGCGTGTCCTGGCCATCGCCTCGATGGCGCCGCGGACCGTGGTCTCGGGGCCGATCACCGGCAGCCGCCGCACGCCGATCATGGCGTCCTCCGCGCGGGTCGTCGGCCATCGGTCGCGGCGCAGACCGCGGATCTCGCGGACGCCGATGAGGCCCAGCAATTCGTTGTCGCGCATGACCGGGATCGCCATCGCGGCCGAGCCATCGAGGATCTGGCTTGCGAAGGTGTCCAGGGTGAGGGTCGGCGAGATCGTCGCCACGTTGCGATCCATCACGTCGCCGACACGCATCCCATCGAGCACCAGCTCAAGGCCCGCGGTCTGCTCGAGACTGCGCGCTGTACTGACCAGGAACCAGCCGCACAGGGCGACCATCAGGCCATCGATCGTATCGATCGCGATGATCGTCACGATGCTTCCGGCGCCGATCAGCAGCCCGACGATGCGGCCACTGCGCGCAGCCAGGTGAAGACCATCGACCGCGTCGCCAGAGCGCGCCCAGCCGATGCCGCGGACCATGCGGCCGCCATCGAGCGGGAACGCCGGGATGAAGTCGAGGAAGCCGATCACCAGATCCAGCGCGCCGACGATCAGCGTCACTTCGGCCACGACCATCGCCGGACCGTTGCCCATGGCATCGGCCAGCACCGAGATGCCCAGCAGGATCCCGCCGATGACGATGCTGGTCAGTGGCCCAGCGGCGGCGATGAGGATCTCGTCGCGCGGACTCCGCGCGGCCAGGTCGCTTGGCACGGCCGCCCCGAGGAACGTGACCACGACCGAATCCGTGGTCACGCCGCGCCGTCGCGCGACCAGCGCGTGGGCAAGCTCATGGGCGACCCCCGAAGCGAGGAACAGGAATCCGGCCACGATCGCGATCGCCCATTGCGCCGGCACGCTCAGGGTGGCGTCCATGTCCCTGACCTGGGAGGCCACCGTCACGATGATGAGCGTGAGGATGAACGCCCACGAGATGTGGATGCGGATCTCGATGCCCGCGATCCGTGCGATCGGGAACGAATTGGTCACCGGTCGACTCGCGCCGCGCGCCGACCCGCGACCACCGCCACGATCCCAGACAGGACCAGGATGACGAGTCCGGCGACCAGCGAGGTCTCGTCCCAGAACTTGAACGGGAAGAGCTGGACGAGCCGGTCGGTCGTTGGATCGAAGGTGTAGGAGCCAGCCGGGAAGAAGATCTCGTGGAAGGCCTCGAAGAGCGTGTCGAAGGCAGCGACCGCCACCACGCCCAGCACGATCACGCCGACGAAGAGTCCGATCGCGCCGCGTCGGGTCGCTCGCCAGATGGCCGCCCGGTCGCGACCCCAGACGCCGGCCACGACCACGATGCCGAACGAGATCGCCGCGAGGATCCACAGGCCGATGAACACGGTCCGGACGTCGCGCATGTGGGCGCGTTCGCGCGGTTCGAGGACGGGCGTTCCGGCCACCGACACATCGAAGTCAGGCGGACCGATGACCAGGTCGGACAGGATCGAATCGGTCGCGGCTCGGAGGTCCGCCGTACTGAAACCGGTCCATGCCTGTGCCTGGGCGCGATCCTGCTCGAAGGCGATCCACTGCGGCGTCAGGAACGGGGCGATGCCGATCGTCACGATCAGGATGGCGGTCGCGATCGCGATCAGCCCGGAACCAAGATGCTTCACCGCGTCATCCTAGCCCGTCCTCCCGAGCACGCCCTATCCGTGCAAGCCGCGATGCTGACCCAGAGTCAGCGATTCCGGGGCTTCGTACCCGTGGATCGGCCTGTGCACGCCCCGTGTCGACCGGGAGTCAGCGCCGCCGGTCCGTCCGACGCTATCTCTGGCGTTCGCTGGCTCCGTGCTGACCGGGGGTCAGCAATGCGAGGCCGGAACCCGTAGCCGCCCCAAATCCATTGACCCGGGGTCAGCAAGCCGCTGCATGTCGGTGACCCGCGGGCCGACAACGCGACTACGCGACCCGAGGCCGGCAGCGTGGCCCTAGCAGCGCGGCCCTAGCAGCGCGGCCCTAGCAGCGCGGCCCTATTCGTCCTCGAGGGTCCTCGCCTGGTCCCACCAGCCTTCGATCGTGAGATCGGTGGGTCGGTCCATGGTCAGTTCCGTTGCCGCCCGACCCAGCCGGCCGCGGAACTCGTCGAGGGACAGGTCGAGGATGCCACGCAGGCCGTCGATCCGCGCCTGGATCAGCAGTTGGTGCTCCTCAGGCCCGAAGCTGGCCAGGTTCAGCATCAGAGCTTCGTCACGCCAGGTCAGCACATCGGTGATATCCGCCTTGACCTGATCGGCCAGGGTCTGGCGCCGGGTCGGCGTCTCGGAGACCTCCAGGAGCAGCCCGGTGGTGAAGATGCCCTGGTGGCTGAGGCGGTCGAGATGGACCGGTTCGATGCGGGTCAGTTCGTCGATCGGTGGCACGGGCGCGGTCATCCTCCAGGTTGGCGGGACGGGCACGAGTGTAGCGAACCACCGACCAGTCGTGACCCACGCGGCTATCCTTCATCCGCCGTCGTGCATCCGTCGTCGAGCCGCGATCACTCCCTCCGCTCGCCTTCGACCGGGAGACCACCCTGCCAACCACGTTCCGCCAGCTGTCGACCTCGGGTTGGCTGCCGGTCGTCACGCTCGGGTCACTGACCACCGGGATCCTCGTCCGGTATGACACGCCACTCGACCAGATCGCGATCTTCAGCGCGTACGTGGTGTTCGGGCTCGCCTTGCCGGGCATGCTGTGGCTCCGCTTCGTTCGCGGTCACGCGACCCATCCGGCGGAGGATGCGGTCCTCGGTCTGGCGGTCGGGTACAGCGTCGAGCTCGTGGCGTATGGCGTGGCTCGAGCCGTTGGCGCACCGCAGGCGTTCCTCATCTGGCCGGTCGCGACGCTCGCGGCCTTTGCGATCATCCCCGGACTTCGTGGGCATTGGCGAGCCGGCTCCGAGCGCGCACCAGTCTGGTGGTCCTGGTCGCTCGCCGCGATCCTCGGCTTCCTCGCGATCTACGCCGCCGGCACCTTCTTCGCCCAGCACGCGATCGTCGGCTCGTCGGTCCCGTACGTGGACATGCCGTTCCACCTCGCACTCATCGGGGAGCTGAAGCATCACCTCCCGCCGCAGGTCCCCTTCGTGGCAGGCCTGCCCCTCGCGTATCACTGGTTCTTCTACGTCGAGGCCGCTGCAACCAGCTGGGCCACCGGCATCGAGCCGGCGACGCTCCTGTATCGCCTCGCCGGGCTGCCGATGTTCGTTGCGTTCGTCGTGCTGACCGCCGTGACCGCACGGAGGATCACCGGTGCGTGGTGGAGCGGGCCGGTCGCGGCCGGGCTGGCCGTCTTCGGCGTTGCGGCAACGCCGTACGCCTGGGTGTCGGGGTCGGTGCCGACCAGCCAGACCCTGTCGACCACGTGGATCAGCCCGACGCACCTCTTCGGTCTGGCGCTCTTCAGCGCGTTGCTCGTCGTGATCGTGGACATGGTCGATCCGGCTCATCACCGTCGCCGCGCTGAGTGGGTCCTCACCGCCGTGCTGACCTTCGCCGTCGGCGGCGCCAAGGCACCGTTGCTACCGCTGCTGATCGGGGGGCTTGGCATCGTGCTCGCCGGGTCGACCATCCGCCGCCAATGGCCGTCGCGACCTGCACTGGGGGCCCTCGGGCTGGCACTGCTCGGTCTGGTGTTCGTCCTGCTGGTGCTCTTCCGTGGGGCCCCGAGCGGCGCCTCACCGGGCCTAGGTGCGGTGATGGTGTTCCCGCTCGCGAACGCGGTCGGTGGCGGGGCGGCCCACCGCCTTGCCTTCGTCGCGATCGCGGCGGCAGTCCTGACGGCGTCGATCTTCCTGTGGTCCTTCCTATGGTCCGCGGCGTTCGGTCTGCTTCGGCAGTGGCGGGCGTCCGGTGCGGACCCCAGGGTCCTGCTCCTCGTGGGCGTGTGCGCGGCCGGTATCGGCGCAGTGACCTTCCTCGAGTACCCGGGCCAGGGCCAGTACTACTACGTGCGCGGAGCGGCCGGGGCGTTCGGGGTGGTCGGCGCAGCTGGCTTGTGGCGCCTCGTCCCGGTGGGGGCTCGGCGTGGCGTCTGGATCACCGGCGCCGCCATTGCCGCGGGCATCGGAGCGATCGCGGTCGTGGTTATCCGGGGTCTCGGCATACAGAGGCCCGCGACTATCGGCCACGACCACCTCCCAACCATCATCTTCTCGATCCTTGCGCCTGTGTTCGGTCTCGCGGTGCTCGCCGTGATGGGCTGCCTCATCGCTCGACGGGTCGATCGACGCGTGGTGTCGCTCAAGGGGAGCGCGGCGTTCCTGACCGTGGCGTTCGTGATGGGCTTCAGTCTGCCGCCGGCGCTCGCCTTGGCGCGCAGCTCGCTGACCACCGGCACGAACACAGGCGCGGTCGTCCCAGCCGCCGGAATCGAGGCAGCCCGCTGGCTCCGCGACCACAGCGGTCCGGATGACCTGATCGCCACCGACGTGCATTGCATCCCGATCCCGAAGCAGCCGGACAAGTGCGACTCACGGCATTTCTGGGTATCCGCGTACACCGAACGTCACGTGCTCGTCGAGGGTTGGTCCTACGCGTGGACGCCAGTCGCCGCGGCCAATCAACCGGGGAGCGACCAGCGCGTGGCGCCGTTCTGGGATCCGGCCCTGCTGGCGGCGAACGATCTCGCCTTCACGGACCCCAGCGCGGCGAGTCTGGGTGCCCTGCGAGCCACGGGCGTGCACTGGCTCTTCGCCGACGTCGCTGCGACGAACGTCGATGCGCTCGGACGTCAGGCCCACCTCCGCGAGCTGGTCGGGGACTTCGCCGTCTACGAGTTGCCGTAGGCGGGCCCGGGTGGGCTACCGCGGAGGGGCATCATGCGGCTAGAGGGGCATCCTGCGGCTCCTCGAGCGGCTGCTCCACGGCTCCCCGAACCGCTGTGAGTCAGCCGCCGACGACCGGACTGTCATCCCCCGCCGCAGTCATGTCGGTCCTGGACTTGGCGATCGCCGCGGTCTTCGCGACGCACTCCGGGCAACGAACACGCTTCGGCGCCTCGGGACGGCGATCCATGATCGCGTCCATGTGCACCATCAAGCCACAGGACGTCTCGAGCCGCACCTTCGCAGGCTTTGCCGCGGCCAGCTGGTGCCATCGCTCGCCACTGCCGTCATCGACTCGGATCCATTCGGCCATGTCGCCTCCTGCGCTGACTGTACGCCCCATGCGCAGAACGGGCTCGTCATCGATGGTCGGCCGTGCGGAAGCGCGCAGCTACCTCGCCGGCTTGTCGCCGAAGATCGTGTAGTGCCACGGCTTGTCGGCTTCGCCCGTGAGTTCAAGCATCACGTGCTTGACCCGCGTGTACTCCTCGAACGAGTAGCTCGACATGTCCTTGCCGAAGCCCGACTGCCTGAAGCCGCCGTGCGGCATCTCGCTGGAGATCGGGAGGTGGTCGTTGATCCAGACGCAGCCGAAGTTGAGCGTGCGGGCGGCCCTCATGGCCTTGAAGATGTCCGTTGTCCAGACCGAGCTTGCGAGGCCGTACTTCGTGTCGTTGGCCTTCGCCAGGACCTCGTCCTCGGTGTCGAACGGCAGCACCGTCAGCACCGGCCCGAAGATCTCCTTCTGGACGCACTCCGAGGTCTGATCGACGTCGGCGATCACGGTCGGCTGGAAGAACGCACCGTTGAGCCCGGGTACGGACGCGCGGCCGCCACCGGTCGTGATCCGGGCGCCGGCCTGGCGAGCGCGCTCGACGAATCCTTCGACGCGCTGCACCTGCGCCTCGCTGATGAGGCTGCCCATGTCGGTCGAGGCGTCCATCGGATCGCCCACGCGGACCGTCTCCACGTATGCGGTGAGCTGCTTGAGGAAGCTCTCGTAGATCGGCCGCTCCACATAGATGCGGGTCGCGGCGGTGCAGTCCTGGCCTGCGTTGACGAAGCCGCCGGCCACGGCGCCGCGTGCGGCGGCATCCTGGTCCGCGTCCGCGTAGACAATGAGGGGCGCCTTGCCGCCGAGCTCCAGGTGCACGCGCTTGAGGTTGCGCGACGCCAGCTCCTGGATCCGCTTGCCCGTATCCGAGTCGCCGGTCAGCGAGACCAGATCAATGTCCGGGTGCGCCGCGATCGCGGCGCCGACCTCATCGCCGGGTCCCGTGACAATGTTCAGCACGCCATCCGGTAGGCCGGCTTCCTTGGCGAGCTCCCCGAGCTTGAGCGTGGTGAGCGGCGTGACACTGGCGGGCTTGAGCACCACCGAGTTGCCCGCCGCGAGCGCCGGCCCGATCTTCCAGATCGCCATCATCAGCGGGTAGTTCCACGGCGCGATCTGCCCGACGACTCCAATCGGCTCGCGGCGGACCATGCTCGTGTGGTCGGTGCTGTACTCGGACGCGGCCTTCCCCTCGAGATGACGAATTGCGGTCGCGAAGAAGCGCAGATTGTCCGCAGAGAACGGGATGTCCGAGTCGCGCCTGAGCTTCAGGGCGGTGCCTGTCTGGAGTGACTCGAGCTCCGCCAGCTCGGGCGTGTGCTCGTCGATGAGGTCCGCGAGCTTGTTGAGGATCGCCACCCGCTCGGGGATCCACTTGCTGCGCCAGCGGCCGTCGTTGAAGGCCTCGCGCGCCGCCTTGACGGCACGATCGACGTCCACGGCCGACCCCTTCGGGACCCGCCCGACGAGCTCACCGGTGGCCGGGCTCTTCACGTCGATCCACTCGCCGCCAGCGGCCTCGACCCATTCCCCGCCGATCAACATCTTGAGTTGGGTGATGGTCTGCACAGCCATGCCTGGTGCTCCTCCTGGGCTTGCCCTCTGGACGTCTGATCTCGTCGCCTGCGTTCTCGCCAAGTGTACGCGCCGCCGATTCGGGC
>JBBQLI010000030.1:0-28289 GCA_038327765.1 Candidatus Limnocylindrales bacterium
CGGACGATCCTGCTGGCCGCGCTGTCCGTCGCCCTCCTCACGATGCCGGCGCTGTTCGTGCTGGCGTTTCCCGACCAGGCCTCTGGCACGCGCGACCAGCTTGGAGTCGACTACCGGCTGTACATGAACGCCGCGCACCGCTGGCTGGCCGGTGGACCGTACTTCGAGCCGTACCAGCTGGCGGGTCCCTATGACATCCATGCGGGCGACATCCTCTACCCGCCGGTCGCATTGCTGTTCTTCGTGCCGTTCAGCATCCTCCCCGCGATCGTCTACTGGGCGATCCCGCTGGCCACGATCGCTGGGGTGGTCTGGCATTGGCGGCCGCGACCTGGGGTGTGGCCGCTGCTCGCGTTCTGTGCCGCGTGGCCGACGACCGCACTCAAGACCTGGACGGGCAACCCGGTCCTGTGGATCGCCGCGGCGCTGGCTGTCGCGACGCTGTTCCGCGCTGCGGCCGTCCTCGTCCTGCTCAAGCCAAGCCTCCTCCCGTTCGCGCTGTTCGGCGCGAACCGTCGCAGCTGGTGGCTGGCCCTTGGGCTGCTGATCGTCGTCTCCATCCCGTTCGGGTCACTGTGGACCGACTGGCTGACAACGCTGACGAACTCGCGTGGCGGTGGCGTGCTGTATTCGGCGCTCGAGATCCCGTTCGTGGCGCTGCCGCTGATCGCCTGGGCCGGTCGCCGCCGACGCGACGACCACGAGCTGGCAGCGCGCACGTCCTGACCACCGCGGTTGTTGCCCGGAACTGGATTGACGCCGCGGGTGCCGACCTGCTACGTTCCACTAAACCGGTTTGCTAAACCGCTTTATCGGCGCATCGTGCGGGCCCAGGTAGCGTAGATCCCGGTCAGGGTCACGCCCGCTCGGCACGGTGCCGCCGCGGTGGAGGAGCTGCGACAGCGTGGTGAAGGTGATCCGGCGACGGACGATCGCGGACGTCGCTGACGCGGCCGGCGTGTCGAAGACGGCCGTCTCATTCGCGTTCAACCGGCCCGACCGGCTGGCGCCCGAGACTGCCAGCAGGATCCGCTCGGTCGCCGAGGAGCTGGGCTATCGTCCGCACCCGGTCGCGCGGATGCTGAGTGCCGGGCGGACGGGCACCATCGGCATCCTGACGCCGCAGGCGCTATCGGTCATCTTCGAGAACCCGTTCTTCGGCACCTTCACGGCCGGCGTCGCTGCTGCCGCCGAGGCGAAGGGCTACGCCCTCCAGTTCATCTCGCCGCTGCATGGATCGCTGGCCCGCGCGATCGACCGTGCCAGCGTCGACGGCGTCGTGGCGGTCGGTCTGTCCGCCCATCACCACGAAGTCGAGCAGATCCAGGAGGCTGGCCTGCCGATGGTCCTGGTGGACTCGACGGCGCTGCCCAATCGACCCGGGGTCGAAGTCGACGATGAGGGTGGGGCCTGGCAGGCGGCAGATCACCTCGTCGGTCTCGGGCACCGCGAATTCGTCGTCCTGTCCATCGAACCCTCGGACCGCGCCGATGAGGAGGACCCCGACAGCGTTCCGGCACGACGCCTGCGCGGGTACCGCGCAGCTCTCGGCGCCGCCGGCATCGACCTGAGGGACGAGGCCGTCCTCACCTCGCCGTCCACGATCCTCGGTGGAGCGGCATCGTTCGCCGAGACGTGGGATTCGGGACAGCGCCCGACCGCGGTCCTGGCCATGAGCGATGCCATCGCCGTCGGGGCCATGCGCGCCGCGCGCGAGCGTGGCGTGACCACCCCGCGCGACCTGAGTGTCGTCGGCTTCGACGACATCGACCTGGCCCGCTTCGCGGACCCAGCCCTCACCACCGTCCACCAGCCGATCGCCCGCAAGGGCAATCACGCCGTCGAGCTGCTGCTCGCGATCCTCGAAGGCAGAGATGAACCCGACCAGCACGAGATCCTTGCGACCCGCCTGGTCGTGCGCGCGTCCACCGGACCCGCGCCCGACCCGGTGCGCCGCACCGACGAAGGAGGTGCCTCGCACCGATCGAAGGTCTGACGCCCGTGGCGACCCGTGGCCAGACAGGCCGTGGCTCCCCGCCGCAGACGTCATCGAGCACCGCGAAGAGCGGCGCCGACTCGGCTCGGATGTCGATCCGATCGAGCGTCGAGTTCTCGCATGGAGGAGTACAAGCGATATGACTACTCGAGCACGATTCAGCGGTCTCCTGGCGACCATCGTGGTCGTCACGGCCGCCTGTAGCGGCACGACCGCGACGACGGCACCGGCCTCGGCGCCGGCCTCGGTCGCTCCGGGGTCTCAGGCCCCGGCGTCGTCGGCGCCGGCCTCGGTCGCTCCGGCATCGTCGGCGCCCGCGACCCTCACGGGTTCGCTCACGGTCTGGGAAGCCTATGGCGCCAGCGGCTCCACGGAGAAGGACGCCTTCGACAAGATCGTCGCCGCCGTCAAGACCGCCAACCCCGGGCTGAACGTCGCCGTCACGGACGTGCCGTTCAACAACCTCTTCACCAACTTCGAGACGCAGGCCGCCGCCGGCGCCGGTCCCGACCTGTACATCGCCCCGAACGACAGCCTGCCGACCGAGGCGCGAGCCAAGCTGCTCGTCGATGTCAGTTCGCTGGTCGACACGCTCAAGGCTGCCCCGTACAACACGTCCGACGTGGCGATCAACGCCGCGACCGTCGACGGGAAGCTCTACGAGATCCCCGAGTCGATGAAGGGCGTCGAGCTGTTCTCCAACAACACCATCCTCACCACGGCCCCGGTCACCACCGATGACTGGAAGGCCAACGCCAGCAAGCTCGGTTGGGTCTACGGAGCCAACGGCGGCGGCGCGTACTACGCCTGGGGTCTGTATTCGACCTTCGGCGGCAAGATCCTGGCCGACGACGGCAAGTGCGCGGCGAACACGGGCGTCCCCGATGCCCTCAAGTGGCTCCAGGACATGAAGGCCGCCGGCATGCACATGTACCAGAACGACAACGACGCGAAGGCGGACCTGATCTCCGGCAAGATCGGCGGCTTCATCGACGGCCCGTGGCAGTCCGGTGACCTCGCCAAGGCCCTCGGTTCCAAGCTGGCCGTCACGGCCGGCCCGAAGGGTGTCGGCGACTGGGCTCCGATGACCGCCCCTGACGGGTTCTACATCAACGCCTCCTCGGCCAACGTCGAGCTGGCCAAGTCGTTCGCCCTGCAGTTCCTGCTCCCCGCGAACGAGCAGATCTTCGCCGACGCCGGCCACCTGCCGGCCAACACGACGATCAAGCCGTCCGATGCGATCGCGCAGGCCTTCTCGGCGCTCATGCCGTCGGGCTTCGCACGACCGACCGCGGTCGAGCTCAACAACTACTGGGGCAACTTCGGGAACGCCCTGGTTGCCGTGATCGACAAGGGCACCGATCCGGTGAAGGCCGTCACTGACGCCTGCGCCGCCATGGACAAGGCCAACAACAAGTAGTGCGACGGGGTCGACGACCCCGCTACGATCAGCCCACTGCGACACGGGGCGTCGGTCCGACCGGCGCCCCGCGTCGTCGCCCAGCTTCGCGCGAGCGAGCCATGGATGAGAGGAGGACCCGGGCATGACGACGGTCGCTCTCGGGCCGGTCGCGACCGCCCCGCGCGGATCGCGCTGGCGACGGTCGCGGAACGCCCGCGCCGCCTATCTGTTCCTGCTGCCCGCGTTCCTCGTGATGCTGATCATCACGTTCTATCCGCTGGTCTTCCAGGTCTGGATGTCGTTCACCGACTACGGCCTGACCAATCTCAAGGCCGGTGCCCCGGCGCCGAATTACGTCGGCCTTGCGAACTACGGCCGCATCCTCGACAACAACATCGTCATCCCGAACTTCGACTTCCTGCGGATCCTCGTCTTCAACCTCTTCTGGGCGTTCACGAACGTCGTCATCCACGTCGTGCTGGGGGTCGCCATCGCCCTGATCCTCAACGTCAAGGGCGTCAAGTTCAAGCGCTTCTACCGGGCGGTCTACATCCTGCCCATCGTGATCCCACCGATCATCGTGGCGACGGTCTGGCGGAATCTCTTCGACCCGCAATACGGCGCGATCAACCAGGTGATCAACGGCACGATCGGTGTCCTCTTCAAGCTGCCGCCGGTCCAGCTCGACTGGCTCAACCAGCCGAACCCGATCTTCTCGTTCGGCCCGCTGATCCTGCCGCTCGCCTACTTCGCCCTGCTGACCACGAACGTATGGCTCGGCTGGCCACTCAACTCCGTCGTCGCCACGGGTGCGCTCCAGGCCATCCCGCAGGATCTCTACGAGGCCGCTGAGATGGACGGTGCCGGCTGGTGGCAGCAGTTCAAGGCCGTGACCTTGCCGTGGCTGCGACCTGCCATGCTGCCGTTCGCGATCTACGGCTTCGTCGTGACGTTCAACCTCTTCTACCTGTCCTACTTCATGTCGGGCGGCGGGCCGTTCGGCCAGACAGAGTTGCTCGTGACGACCGCCTACCGCCTCGTCGCCGAGCAGCACCTCTACGCGGTCGCGGCCGCCTTCGCGATCTTCGAGTTCTTCATCCTGCTCGCCATCACGCTGGTCACCAACTACCTCGGAAAAGCGACGGCGCAGTTCGATGCATGAGGTCACACGGCCATGACGACGCCAGTCAACACGCTCTCCAGGCCCGTCGCCCGCCCGGCCCCAGCCGTGCGGTTCAAGCAGAAGCCCGAGATGCCGATCCGGCGCCAGGTGATCTTCCAGATCGCCTGCATCGCGATCGCGATCACCGTGCTGTTCCCGATCCTGTGGATCGTCGCGATGTCGCTGGACCCGCGCGACATCTCCCGACCCGACTCGCTGATCCCGCCGGGCGCCGGACTGCAGGCCTATGCGAAGGTCATCGCCAAGCCGACCCTCAACGACATCCCGTTCGTCCGTCTGGCGCTCAACAGCGCGTTCATCGCCGTCATCATCGCTTTGGCCAGCGTGAGCATCGGGTCGATGGCCGCGTATGCGTTCTCGCGGATGCAGTTCCGCGGACGCCAGGTGCTGATGATCGGGATCCTCGCCGTGCTGATGCTGCCCGCGGTCGCCACGATCGCTCCGTTGTTCGTGCAGCTGAACAAGATCACCGCCGGGGGGTTCAACCTGCGGGCCTCGCTCCTCGGAGTCGCGTTGGCGGTCACGTCCAGCCAGCTGCCCTTCGCGATCTGGAACATCAAGGGCTACCTCGACACGATCCCGCGCGAACTCGAGGAGGCCGCGGCCATCGACGGCGCCAGCCGGTTCCAGACGTTCGTCCGCGTGATCCTGCCGCTGGCCACGCCGGTCCTCGCGGTCACCGCGTTCTTCGGGTTCCTCGCCGGCTGGACGGAGTTCTACTTCTCCAACGTCTTCCTGACCGGCAACGCGGACCTCACCACGTTGGCCATGGCGCTCAACGGGATGGTCGGCCAGTACGCGGCCAGTACGCCGTGGTCGCAGTTCGCGGCATTCTCGGTGCTGGTGGCACTGCCGGTGTCGGTCGTCTACCTCTTCCTGCAGCGATACATCATCTCCGGCCTGACGGTCGGCGGCGTCAAGGGCTGAGCCGAACGGTCTCGATGGTGGGCCTCCGATGAGGAGCGGCCGGCGAGGAGCCGCGCTGCTCCTCGTGGCCGCCCTGACCGGCTGTTCGCCGACCGTCACGCCGGCGCCGTCGAACACGCCCGTCAGCGGCTCGCCGTCGCCTTCCGTGGCCGTGGCTCCCTCGGCGAGCGCGAGCGCCGCAGGATCGGCGCCGGCCTGTCCGCTGCCGACCGCGGGACCGAGTACCGCCCCGCTCACCACGGCGCGGCCTGGCTGGTGGCGCGACCGCGTCTTCTACGAGGTCTTCGTGCGCAGCTTCGCCGACAGCGATGGCGATGGGATCGGCGATCTCCGTGGTCTCACCGGCCGGCTCGATCAGCTCAATGATGGCGATCCGACCACCACGACCGATCTGGGCGTGACCGCGCTCTGGCTGATGCCGACGTTCCCGTCGCCGTCGTACCACGGCTACGACGTCACGTCATACACCGGGGTCAACCCGGACTACGGAACGCTCGCGGACATGCGCGCGCTCGTGGCTGCCGCCCACAAGCGCGGGATGGCGGTGATCCTCGATCTGCCGCTCAATCACACCTCCAGCCAGGACCCGTGGTTCGTGGACTCGGAGAAGGGCGGCGCCCACGCCGACTGGTACGTCTGGTCGTCCAGCCCGCAGGGGTCGAACTGGTATCCCGACGGCGCGCGGTACTACTACGCCGCGTTCGGAGCGGACCTGCCCGACCTCAATGTGAACGACCCGGCCGTCACGGCCGAACTGACGAAGGACGCCGGATACTGGCTGACCGATGTCGGCATCGACGGGTTCCGGCTTGATGCAGCCAAGTACATGATCGAGGACGGACCGACCACCCAGAACACGCCCGAGACGCACGCCTGGCTGGGTGACCTTCGGCAGACGCTCCAGCGCGGATCGCCCGGGGCGCTCACGCTCGGCGAAGTCTGGGACACGTCACCGATCAGTGCCAGCTATGTCCCCACCGCCCTGGACATGACCTTCGACTTCACGGTGGCGTCCGGCTATGTCGATGCGGCGAATAGCGGTGACGGCAGCAGCATCGGGCGTATCCTCGCGCGCATCACCACGCTCTACCCGCCGGGCGGGTTCGGAACGTTCCTCACGAACCATGACCAGGATCGCGTCGCCAGTACGCTGAACGGTGACCCGGCGAAACTCCGTCTGGCCGCCGAGATGCTCCTGACCGGGCCGGGCGTCCCGTTCGTCTACTACGGCGAGGAGATCGGGATGACCGGCCAGAAGCCGGACGAGCGGATCCGCACGCCGATGCGCTGGGACGCATCCGGCCCGTCCGCCGGGTTCAGCGCACATGCGCCCTGGGAGACGCTGTCCCCTGACCCGACGACCACGAATGTGGCGACGGAGGCTGCCGATCCCGCGTCGCTCTGGTCGGCATACCGGGACCTCATCGCGCTTCGAGCCAGTCATCCGGCGCTCGCCGAGGGCACGTACGTGCCGGTGGTCAGTGACGCCCGGAACGTGATCGCCGCGATCCGCTCGTCGCCGTCGGAAACGGCCCTCGTCCTGACGAATGTCGGGGACGCGCCCGCGACCCCGCGCTTGAGCCTGGCCGATGGCCCGCTGTGTGGGGCGCCGTCAGCGATCGTCATCTTCGGTGGTGATGCCGGTGCGGCCGCGGCCCCGCCGACCGTCCTGCCGAGTGGCGGGTTCGCCGGCTATCGGCCGCTCAGCGTGGTCCCGCCGCGAAGCGTGGTCGTCATCGACCTGCGCCCCTGAGGTCCGCGGCGATGGTCGTCGTCATCGCCCGATAGCTCGACCGCCCTCGCCGGACGTCGGGCGGTTGCTACCCTTGGCCGCATGACACCTCTAGACGCCCGACCCATGATCCCGCCCGGCCTGGTCAGCGGCGGGGTGGTCGCGATCGCGCGGCGCCTCGACGCCATGACGGCTCCCATCGTCGCGCAGGCCCTGGCCGACGGAGGTGTCGGCGCATTCGAACTCACGCTCAACGAGCCCGTGGCGAGCGCGCTGCGCGCCATCGAGGCGATCGCCGCTCGACCGAGCGGTCTCGCCATCGGCGCCGGGACCGTCCTGACCATCGAGGCCGCCGCGGCAGCCATCGACGCCGGGGCCTCGTTCCTCGTCATGCCCCACACGGACGCGGCCCTGGTGGCATGGGCGACAGAACGGGGCATCCCTGCGTTCCCCGGGGCGGCGACGCCCACGGAGGTCCTGACCGGCTGGCGTGCTGGCGCGGCCGCCATCAAGCTCTTTCCGGCGTCCGCGCTCGGCCCGTCGTTCATCCGTGAGCTTGCCGGCCCATTCCCGGAGATCCCGCTGATCCCGACCGGGGGCGTCTCCGCCGAGACCGCCGGCTCGTTCATCGAGGTCGGGGCCGTGGCGGTGGGGATGGGGAGCTGGCTCGTCGGTGACGGCGTCCCGGCCGGCGTGGCTGAGCGAGCACGCCAGGTGGTGGCGGCGGTGGCTGCCGCACGCGGCCGCCGGACCCGGTGAGCGCCGAGGTCGTCACCCTTGGGGAGTGCATGGTCTCGCTCGTGTCGGCCACGAGTGGACCGTTGGCAGAGGCCGGATCGTTCGACCGCCATGTCGCAGGGGCCGAGTCGAATGTCGCTGTCGGACTGGCCCGTCTCGGACACCGGGTCGCATATATCGGGCGGGTCGGCGATGACGGCTTCGGGACGGCCATCGTGCGACGGCTGCGCGGCGAAGGGATCGATGTCGAGCACCTCACCACCGATGCGGACGCGCCGACCGGCCTGATGTTCCGCGAACGGCGCGCCGTCGGGCCTGCCCAGGTCGTCTATGCGCGGGCCGGTTCGGCAGGGTCGCGGCTCACACCGTCCGACGTCGACCGGGCGACCGACGCTGGCGTCTTCGCCGACGCGCGCTGGCTCCATCTCAGCGGGATCACCCCAGCCCTTTCGAGCACCGCCCGAGCCGCCACCGAGCGGGCGATCGACGCTGCGCTGCGGTCCCGCCTAACGATCAGCCTCGACCTCAACCTGCGTCGACGGCTCTGGTCCGACATCGAGGCCGGACCGGTCCTCGCGGGACTCGCCGCGCGCGCGGATGTCGTCTTCGGCAGTCCCGACGAGCTGGCCGTGATCGCGAGCCGCCCACTCGATGACGTGCCGGCCGATCTCGCTGCGGCGGTACTGCGACTCGGTCCGCGGATCGTCGTGGCCAAGCTCGGGAGCGGAGGGGCGCTCCTCGCCTACCGGGAACGCGCCTCGATCCACTCCCCTGCCCTCCCGGTCCCGACGGTCCTCGACCCCGTCGGCGCTGGCGATGCGTTCTGTGCCGGGTTCATCGATGGCGTCCTGCGCGACGGCGAGCTCGACCTCCGCGACGCCCTCCGGCAGGCCAATGCGTGCGGCGCCGCCGCGGTGGCCGCGATCGGCGATATCACGGGCCTGCCTACCACCGATGAACTCGCACGGCTTCTGGCCGTGGGCGGTCACGACACGCTGCGGTGACCAACTCCGAGATAGCCGCCCTCACCCTCGATGACGCGGATCCGCTGAGCGTCTACCGGGAGCGATTCACGTTTCCGGATGGTCCCGGGGGCGCGGATGGACCGCGCGCCATCTATCTCGCCGGCCAGTCGCTGGGCTTGCAGGCCACGACAGTCCGGGCTGCGATGGAGCGTCAGCTCGACCGTTGGGCGCGACTCGGGGTGGAAGGCCACTTCGCGCCCGATGACCCGTGGTTCACCTACGACGAGACCTTCCGCGCGCCCATGGCCCGCATCGTGGGGTCCTCACCAAGCGAAGTCGCGATCCTGAACACGCTGACCGTCAACCTGCACCTACTGCTCGCCTCGTTCTTCAGGCCCGCAGGCGCGCGGCGGCGCATCCTCACCGACGGACCGCTCTTCCCGTCGGACCGGCATGCCCTGCGCAGCCACCTGGCCTGGCGCGGACTCGATCCCGACGCGGACCTCATCGTCGTCGGGCCGCGGACGGGCGAGGACACGGTCCGTCTCGGCGACCTGGAGTCGGCCCTCCGGGAGCACGGTCCCACCATCGCCCTCGTCCTGTTCGATGGCGTCAATTTCGCCACGGGCCAGGCATTACCGATCGCCCGCCTGACGGCGGCCGCCCACGAGGAGGGCGCGCTGGTCGGCTGGCAGCTCGCCCACGCGGCGGGGAACGTCGAGCTGGGCCTCCACGACGATGACGTCGACTTCGCCGTCTGGTGCACCTACAAGTACCTCAACGGTGGACCCGGCTCGGTCGGCGCGATCTTCATCCACGAGCGCCACGCCTCCGACCCGGACGTCCCGCGGCTGGACGGCTGGTGGGGCGCGACACCCGAGCATCGCTTCGACCCGAGTGGTCCGTTCGTCGCCGACTCGGGGGCCGCGGCCTGGAAGATGTCGACGTCGCCGCTCTTCAACATGGTGCCGCTGGGCGCGTCGCTCGCGATCTTCGGCGAGGTGGGGATGCGGGCGCTGCGCGAGCGATCGCAGCGGCTCACCGCCGATATGGCGGCCCGCATGAGCCAACTTGGCGTGACGTTGCTCACGCCGTCCGATCCTGCCGCGCGGGGCTGCCAGCTTTCGCTCCGGTTCGGCGATGCCCGGGAGCTCAACGAGCGGCTTGCGGCCCGCGGCGTCATGGCGGATTTCCGCGCGCCGGACATCATCCGGGTAGCGCCGATCCCGCTCTACGGCTCGTTCCACGACAACTGGGCGTTCGCGTCGATCCTTCGCGAGCTGCTCGCCTCCCCGCTACCCTGACCCCGTGATGCGCCCGTCTGCCTTCGAACCCGATGCCCTCGTCGACGCGCTGGTCGCGCTCGAGCCCGCCGCGGCGGCGCGCCGCGCCGAGGTCCGCGTGGTCCGGGCGCCGGGACGGGTCAACCTCATCGGCGAGTACACCGACGTGAACCTCGGATTCGTCTTGCCGGCCGCGATCGACCTCGAGATCCGGATCGCGTACCTGCCCACCGACGACGGCCGGGTCGAGCTGACGCGCATCCCCGAGGGCGACACGCTCGGGTTCCAGCTCGGGCTTGACCGGCCCAAGGACGGCACGTGGCTGGATTACGTGGCTGGCACCGCGTGGGCTCTCGCGGAGGCCGGTCATCGGCTCTCCGGGCTGCGCGGCGTCATCGGGTCCACCCTGCCCACCAGCGCGGGCCTGTCGTCATCGGCCGCCATCGAACTCGTCTCGGCCTGGGCGATGCTCGATTCGCTTGCGGCGACCATCGAACCGCTGACGCTCGCGCGCATCTGCCAGCGCGCCGAGAACGCCTACGTCGGCGTCCAGAGCGGACTGATGGATCAGTTCGCAGAAGCGTGTGGCGTCGCGGGCTCGGCGATGCTCCTCGATTGCCGGTCGCTCGAATGGCGGGCCGTCCGCATCCCGTCCGACGTGACCATCGTGGTCCTGGACACCGGATCGCCGCGCAAGCTCGAGCGCTCTGCCTACAACGAGCGCCGGGCGCAGTGCGAAGAAGCGCTCGCCACGATCATGGCGGAGGACCCCACCGTGACCGCCCTGCGCGACGTGACGCCCGGTCTCCTCGAGGCCACCCGACCCGCGCTGGATCCGGTCGCCTACCGCCGCGCCCGGCACATCGTCACCGAGGATGGCCGGGTCGCGCGGACGGTCGCAGCGCTGGAAGCCGGCGATATGGGCACAGTCGGCGAGGCGTTCGCCGCAAGCCACCTCTCCTTGCGGGACGATTTCGGGGTGGTCTCACCGGAGCTCGATGCGATGGTCGAGATCGCGGCCTCGGTGCCAGGGGTGCTGGCCGCCCGGATGACCGGCGCCGGGTTCGGCGGATGCACCGTCAACCTGGTCCTACCCGATGCCGTGGCTGCCCTGCGGACCGCGGTGGAGCGCGACTACCCGGCGCGGACCGGGCTCACGCCGCGAGTCCTGCCGGTCCACGCGACGGACGGCGCGGGACGCCTGCGCTGAAGCGCCACCCGGCCGCGACACAGGCCAGCGAGCCCATCCGTCACGACTTCAGGGCATCATTACCCACGCCCACGCCATGCCGCCCCCGATCTCGGAGTCCCATCCCGTCGTGCAGACCGTGACCACCGCCCGCGCCGCTCGATACCGCGAGCCGCGCCGGACCAGCCCGTCGACCGGTGGTTGGCTGGGGATCATCATCCTGCTGTTCTTCGCCGGCCTGGGCCTGCTTGGGGCCATCGCCGCGGTGGCGGTCTATGGCTCGCTGACGAATGGCCTGCCCGATCCGCGCGGGCTCACCACCTATCCGCTGTCCGAGGAGTCGATCATCTACGACCGGACCGGCAAGGTGGAGCTGGCCCGCTTCGGCAGCGCGAACCGCGAGGTGGTCACGTTCGCCGAGATCCCCCCGATCCTCGTCGACGCGACCACGGCGGTCGAGGACAAGACCTTCTGGGACAACGCCGGCTTCGATCCGGTGGCGATCGTCGCCGCCGCGCTCGACTCCCTGCGCGGCAACGCCCGCGGCGCCTCGACGATCACGCAGCAGCTGGTCCGCGAGCGCCTGCTCCCGGCGGACCTGGTCCAGGACCCGCATCGCACCGCCGAGCGCAAGCTCAAGGAGATCATCCAGTCGATCCGGGTCACGCAGACGTTCGACGGTGAGGCGGGCAAGCAGCAGATCATCACCGCCTATCTCAACCAGAACTACTACGGCAACCAGACCTATGGCGTGAAGGCGGCCTACGAGAATTACTTCGGCAAGCCTTTCGATGCCAAGGACGTCACGCCGGCAGAAGCGGCGATCATCGCGGCGCTGCCGAAGTCGCCGTCGAACTTCGACCTGGTCCGCAACGCCATCGAGCAGTGCACGACGGTCGTCGCCGATGGGGCCGACTGTCCGAAGGCCCAGCTGATCGTGCCCGACACGACCGATGTCGTGGCTCGACGCAACAGCATCCTCGACCTTCTCGCCGGTGGCGGCCGGACGCCCATCTCGGGCGAGACGTTCAGCTCCACCCAGTTCCTGGGCGCCAAGGACGACCCGGTGGTGCTGACCAGCCAGGCCCAGCCGAACTGGATCGCGCCGCACTTCGTCTGGGCGGTCCGCGACGAGCTCACCCAGAAGCTGTGCGGACCCAGCGCCACCACGTGCGACGCCCTGGAACAGGGTGGGCTGCGCATCACGACCACGCTGGACACGCGGCTCCAGGCGATCGCCGAGAAATGGGTGCAGGCAGCGGCCCTCGTGCCGCACCGCAAGGATCCGACCGCCGCGGCCAAGGCGCTCGGCTTCAAGTCACTGCCGGCCTGGATCAGGAACCTCGAGAACAAGAACATCCGCAACGGCGCGCTCGTGGCCGAGGACTACCAGACGGGCGAGCTTGTGGCCTATGTCGGCTCCGCGAACTACTACTCGGCGACCAGCACCAAGAAGTTCCAGCCGCAGTACGACGTCGTGGGGCATGGCTATCGTCAGCCTGGATCCGCGTTCAAGCCATTCAACTACGCCACGGCCTTCGATGACCACAAGCTGACCGCCGGCTCGATGTTGATGGACAGCGTCACCGACTTCGGCGGCGGCTACAGCCCGAATGACGCGGACAAGCTCGAGCGTGGCCCGGTCCGGGTCCGGACCGCGCTCCAGTTCTCGCTCAACATCCCGTCGGTCAAGACCGTGGCGATCAACGGGGTCGACCACGTCTTCCAGAAGGCGGCCGAGTTCGGGATGCAGTTCCAGACCACGAAGCCCAGTGCTCAGCTGGCCCTGGCTCTCGGGGTCCAGGAGGTCCGTCCGGTGGACCTGGTGACGGCGTACGGGACCTTGGCCAACGGCGGCAACGAGATCGGTCACACCACGATCCTCACGGTCCAGGATCGCGCCGGCACCGATGTGGTGCCGCCGTATCAGCCGCCGGTCCCCACCCAGGTGGTCAGCCCGCAGGCCGCCTGGCTCGTCACCGACATCCTGGCCGGGAACACGAACCCCAGCGTCAATCCGTTCTGGGGCCAGTTCGACATCCAGGGTCCGACGGGTCGCCGACAGGCCACCCTCAAGACCGGGACGAACAACGACGCCAAGGACCTCAACGCGTACGGCTACATCGCGCCACCGTCCACGGCGGGCCGGGCCGCCGGTGCCTATGCCCTGACCGCCGGCGTCTGGAACGGCAACAGCGACAACACGCCGGTCTCGACCGCGGCCAACCCGGTCTTCTCGATCGACGTCGCCACGTTCGTGTGGCAGGGCTTCATGCAGGAGGCCAGCGCGAAGTGGCCGAACACGACCTTCGCGCGCCCCGCCGGCCTCACCCGCGTCGCGATCGATCCGTGGACCGGCCTGAAGGCCAGCGCGGGCGGGAAGTCGATCAACGAGTGGTACATCAGCGGCACCGAGCCGCAGAGCGCACTCCCCGCGGGTGTCTGCGGCGTCGATGTGATCAACCAGGTCGGCGTGGAGAGTGGCTACAGCGTCTGGATGGCCGCCGACCAGGATTGGCTGAAGCGGGCCCAGAAGGGCGTCGGCGTGGCTGGTGGCCCGGATCGCACCCGGACCGCCTACTTCTACAACGGCCAGTTCCGGCCGTATGGGTCCTCGTGGGGTCCGCTCGTGACCGGCGAGGGCTGCGGATCGCCCAGCCCGTCGCCGTCGTGCGTCGCGCAACCGACTCCGGATCCCAGCGGCGTCATCCCGTCGATCGTGCTGCCGACGCCAAGCGGCTCGGAGGTCGTGCCGATCCTGTGTCCACCATCGCCATCGCCGACCGACAGCGCATCGCCGACACCCGAGGCGTCACCAACCCCGACGCCGGAGCCGACGCCCACACCGATACCGACGCCCCAACCCACGCCCACCCCAAGCCCCTCCCCGACCCCGCTACCGACGCCACTGCCCACCCCGTGACGTCGTGGGTCGCAGGATCGCTTCGGTGATCGTCGATGTCCACGACCTCGAGGTCCGTCGAGCGGGTCGGACGATCCTCGGTCCGCTCGATTGGACCGTGCGTCCAGGTCAGCGCTGGGTCGTGCTCGGTCCGAACGGCTCGGGCAAGACCACGCTGCTATCCGTCGTCGGCTTGACCCTGTGGCCGACTGCCGGCACGGTGGACATCCTCGGCGCACGCTACGGGAAGATCGACACGCGCGACCTTCGCAAGCGCATCGGGGCGGCGGGGAGTGCCGTGGAGGCGATGCTCCGCGACGACCTGAGCCCGCTCCAGCTGGTGCTGAGCGCCAGGCATGCCGCCACGGAACCGTGGTGGCACGAGTTCAGCGACGAGGACCGGGCGCGAGCTCGCGCGTTGCTTGACGAGCTTGGCGTGGGTACCGCCGCGGACCGGCCGTTCGGGACCCTCTCCGCAGGCGAGCGGCGGCGTGTCACGATCGCACGCGCCCTCATGCCCGACCCCGACCTCCTGCTGCTGGATGAGCCCGCCGCGAACCTGGACCTCGCAGCCCGCGAGACGCTCGTGCGCGACCTCACCCGGCTCGCGGCACAGCGGCGTCCCCAGGCCATCGTCCTGGTCCTCCACCATGTCGAGGAGATCCCTGCGGGGTTCGAGCACGCCCTTGTCCTGCGGGGCGGGCTGGTCGTCGGCTCCGGATCGATCGGCGAGGTCGTCACCAGCGATGTCCTGTCGGCGGCGTTCGGGCTGCCACTGACCGTCGAGCGGCGCGACGGCCGTACCTGGGCGCGGCTGGCAAGCGCGGGCCCCAGCGACCCGACATGGACCGACGTCGCTGACACGGAGACGTCACATCGTGGCCCTACGATGACGCGGTGATCTCCACACCGCGTGCCGCACTCGCCGGCAGCCTCGCTGTCGCCGCCGCCCTTGGTCTCTCCGAGCTCCTGGCCGGGATCCTGTCGGGAGCGACCTCGCTCGTGGCGGCCGTGGGCCAGGTGGTCGTCGATCACCAGCCACCGGGTGCGAAGGACCTTGTCGTCGGTCTGTTCGGGTCCAACGACAAGCTCGCCCTCGAGGTCCTCATCGTGATCGCCGCGCTGGCCTTCGGTGCGGTCCTCGCTGTCGCCGGCCGGCGTTGGTCAGCGGTGCCCACGGTCGGCTTCGTCGCGTTCGGCGTCCTTGGCTTCGTGACCGCGGTCGGCGATCCGCTCGTCTCCGCCACGATCACAGCCGTCACGGTGGCCGTCGCCACGGCGGCCGGCCTGTGGATCCTTGACTGGCTCATCCGTGCCGGCACCCCGCCAGCGCGCAGCGCCACCCAGCAGACGCCCCGGCGCGGAGCGGCTTCCATGCCGGACTGGTCGCGACGGACCTTCCTGGTCCAGGCCGGTGCCGTCGGCGTCAGCGCCACCGTGGCCGGGGTGATCGGTCGATCGCTGCTCACCCGCCAGCAGGTCACCCCTGGGGCGGGCGCCCCGGCCCTCCCGCCACCCTCGCAAACGGTCACGGCACTGAGCGCAGCCCAAGACTTGTCGACTGGCGTCGCCGGGCTCACCCCGATCGTGATGCCCAATTCGCGCTTCTATCGCATCGACACGGCGCTGCTCATCCCGAACGTCGATGCGTCGACATGGAGCCTGCGCATCCACGGGATGGTGGAGCGCGAGACCACCCTCACCTACGCGCAGCTGAGTGCGCTCCCGATGTTCGAGCAATACGTGACGATCTCGTGCGTCAGCAACGAGGTGGGTGGCGACCTGGTCGGCAATGCCAAATGGACCGGCGTCCGGCTGCGCGACGTCCTCACCATCGCGGGCGTCCAGGCGGGTGCCACGCAGCTTGTGGCGCGACCGGTCCCCAGCAACGACTTCTCGGCCGGCATGCCGACTGCCTGGGTGATGGACCCGGGTCGCGAGCCGATGATCGCGCTGAAGATGAACGACGAGCCGCTGCCGCGCGCCCACGGCTACCCGGCCCGGCTCATCGTGCCCGGTCTGTACGGCTACGTTTCGGCGACCAAGTGGCTCGCGGATATCGAACTCACGACGCTCGAGGCCGTCAACGGCTACTGGATCGATCTGGGCTGGTCGAAGCTGGGTCCGATCCTGACCCAGTCGCGGATCGACACACCGACATCCGGGTCGCAGGTGACTGTGGGTCGCGTGCCGATCGCCGGGATCGCGTGGGCCCCGGATCGCGGCATCAAGAAGGTCGAGGTGGCCGTGGACGGCACGTGGCATGACGCCCGGCTTTCGCAGCCCATCGCCGACGCAACCTGGGTCCAGTGGGTCCTCGATTGGGACGCGACGGCGGGACCCCACACGATCATGGTCCGGGCGACGGACGGCACGGGCGCCACGCAGACTGCGGACAGCACGCCGCCGGCACCCGACGGGGCCCGCGGCTGGCACACCATCAACGTATCCGCGAGCTGAGTCCACCCGGTCGAGCGGCGAATCGGTATAGAGTCGGGCGCATGGCACGACGACGATTCATCTTCGATCCGCCCGAGCGATTCGTGGCCGGCACCATCGGCGATCCGGGCAACCGGACCTTCTTCCTGCAGGTTCGCGATGGTGCGCGCGTGATCAGCGTGTCGCTCGAGAAGGTCCAGGTCTCGGTCCTCGCCGAGCGCCTGGTCGACCTGCTCGGTGAACTGGAACGACGCGGGATCGACGTCGGCACCGAGAACGTGCCGGTAGGCCTCTTCGATAGCGCTGGCCTCGACGAGCCGCTCAACGAGGTCTTCCGCGCAGGTTCGCTGACCCTTGGCTGGGACGGGACCTCGGAACGCGTCCTCGTGGAGGCGCGCGCGGTGGATGCCGATGGCGAAGCTGTCGATCCGGACGAAGACGACGAGGAAGACGAGGACGGACCCGACCTGCTTCGTGTCCGCCTCACGCCCGATGCCGCGCGTGCCTTCGCCGAACGAGCCGCGCGGGTGGTGGCCGGCGGTCGTCCGCCGTGCCCCTTGTGCGGGGCCCCGCTCGATCCGCAGGGGCACATCTGTCCGCGTCGCAACGGTCACTACGTCAACTAGGCGCCCGATCGTGCTCGACCGCGCGACCACCCTCGACGTCCTGCGCGAGGGCGAGATGGAGATCCAGGGCCGGATCCTGGGCTCGTCGAACAATGCGATGTTCGTACGACTCACCCGGATCTGTCCCGACCCCGATCCGCCCCAGACGCTGGATGCGATCTACAAACCGACACTCGGGGAGCGCCCGCTCGACGACTTTCCCGATGGCACGCTCAGCCTTCGCGAGGTGGCCGCCTATCTCGTCTCCGAGACGACCGGCTGGGGCATCGTGCCGCCCACGATCCTGCGCGACGGACCGTTCGGCGAGGGGATGGTCCAGGTCTACGTGGAGGCCGATCCGGCCGTGGACGTGGTGGAGCTGGTCACGAGCGACGATCCGCGGCTGCGGCGGATGGCGACCTTCGACGCGGTCCTGAACAATACCGACCGCAAGGGCGGTCACATCCTGCCCGTGGATGGCGGCGCGATGATCCACGGCGTGGACCACGGGGTGTGCTTCTCGCCCTACCCGAAGCTGCGGACCGTCCTCTGGGGCTGGCGCGGTATGCGGTTCGCGGCCGACGAACTGGCCGGCTTGGAGCGGATCCGCGATGGACTCGCCGGGGACCTGGCGCTGGCGCTGCGCGGTCTGCTCTCCCCCGTCGAGGTCCGTGCCATGCGCCGGCGGCTCGACGCGCTGCTCACGAGCGGCCGGTTCCCGCTGCCCTCGGCCGACTGGCCTGCCATCCCGTGGCCACCGTTCTAGGGAGGCGACCGGTTCGGGGACTGCGGATCGGGGCTGCCACGAACCCCGCGCTGCGGCACGATATGGAGCGGAGGTGACGATGCGCCGCTGGAACGGCTGGGGCGACGACGACGTCCACGCGACATTGGCACCCGCGGTGCTCGATCTCCTGGCGCGTCTGATCGGTCCATCGACGCGGCCGGCGGACGCCACGTTCGAGTCCGTCGTGGCGGGCGTTCCCGCCTCGCGCCTGGCCAGCGACCCGCTGCTGGATATCGACCCGGCAGCGCGCGTCCGCCATGCCCGCGGGCAGAGCCTCCCGGACTGGATCGACCTGCGGACCGGTCGGCTCGGTGCTGTCCCGGATGCCGTGGCCGCTCCCGTCGACCGTCTCGCGGTCCGGGGCGTCATCGACCTTGCCCGCTCGCGCGGGGCCACGCTCATCCCGTACGGCGGGGGTACCAGCGTGGTCGGCGGCGTCGACGCGATGCCGAGCGAGGGACCGATCATCACCGTCGCGCTGGAGCGGATGGACGGCCTGGTCGAGCTGGATACGGAAAGCGGCCTCGCGACCTTCGGTGCCGGGACCCCGGGACCCGCGCTCGAAGGCGCACTCGCCCCGCATGGGCTGACGCTCGGCCACTTCCCGCAGTCATTCGATCTCTCGACCGTGGGCGGCTGGGTCGCCACGCGGTCGGCGGGTCAGGAATCGATCGGGTACGGCCGAATCGAAGGGCTCTTTGCCGGCGGTCATGTCGAATCCCCGGCTGGACCGGTCGACCTGCCGCCGTTCCCCGCCTCCGCCGCCGGACCGGACCTGCGCGAGCTGATCCTCGGGTCGGAGGGCCGCGCCGGGATCATCACGGATGTGGTGGTCCGGGCCACCGCTCTTCCCGCCGTGACCCACCGCGCGGCGTACGTGGTGGAGGGCTGGTCGGCGGCGCTGCTCCTGGCCCGTGAGCTCGGGCAGGCCGGACTGCCGCTCACGATGCTCCGAGTCTCGACCCCGCTCGAGACCGCCACCACCTTCACGATGGCGGGCTCCGGATCGGCCATCACGTGGTTGCAGCGCTATCTCCGGCTGCGGACCGGCAGCCCGGACCGGTGCCTCGTCATCGTGGGCACGCACGGGTCCTCGGGCGTCGTGCGCGCCACGTCCCGAGTCGTGGGTTCGATCGTCGGTCGGCATCACGCCATCCGGGTCCCCGGCGTGGGTGCAGCGTGGGAACGCGAACGGTTCCGCGTCCCGTATCTGCGAAACGCCCTGTGGGAGGCCGGCTATGCCGTGGATACGGTCGAGACCGCGACGGACTGGGGTCGTATCGGAACGCTCGCGGACGCGCTCGGGCCGGCGTTGCGACACGGCCTCCAGGGGATGGGCGAACGCGTCCACGCCTACAGCCACCTCTCGCATGTGTATCCGACCGGTTCGAGTCTGTACACCACGTATGTCTTCCGTCTCGCGGGCGACCACGACGAGACCCTCGAGCGATGGCGGCACCTGAAGCGCACCGCGAGCGAGACGATCGTGGCCCACGGCGGCACGATCTCGCATCAGCATGGGATCGGCCGCGACCACCAGCCGTATCTGGCGGCCGAGAAGGGCGCTCCGGGGATGGCCGCGATCGGGGCGGCGCTGGCGTCCCTCGACCCGGACGGGCTGATGTCCCCGGGCATCCTGCTCGAGGAGGCGCAACGATGACGGTGAGTGGCGCGGCCGACACGATCGTCGCCATCGACGTCGGGACGCAGAGCGTGCGCGCCATCGCGTTCGATCCGCGCGGGACGGTCCTCGGCGGGGCACGCGTCCCGTTCGAGCCATACGTCTCGCCACGACCGGGCTGCGCCGAGCAGGACCCTGACCTGTACTGGCGCTCGCTCGGCGAGGCCACCCGACGGCTCCTGGCGGACCCAGCGATCCGGGCGGACGCGATCGCGGGCGTGACCCTGACCACGCAGCGCTCCACCGTGGTCATCACCGATGCCGCCGGGATGCCCCTCCGACCCGCCATGGTGTGGCTGGACCAGTGCCGCGCTGCGCATCCCCCACAGGTCCGTGGCGGGATGGGCCTGCTCTTTCGCGTCCTTGGCCTGCGCGAGACCGTGGCCGGCTTCGCGGCGGACTGCGAGGCCAACTGGCTGCGCGAGACCGAGCCCGCCACGTGGAAGCAGGTTCGTCACTACCTGGGGCTGTCCGGGTTCCTCACCCACCGCCTGGTCGGTCGATTCGTGGATTCGACGGCCGCGCAGGTCGGCTATCTCCCGTTCGACACGAAGGCCTTTGATTGGGCCGGCCCCAAGGACTGGAAGTGGCAGGTGGCGCCGCTCGACCGGGCGTGGCTCCCCGAGCTGGTCCCGCCGACGGCACCCCTCGGCGAGCTGACCGCCGCGGCGGCGGCCCACACGGGTCTCCCCGTGGGCCTGCCGCTCGTCGCCGCGGCGGCGGACAAGGCATGCGAGGTCCTGGGTTCGGGCGCGATCACACCGGACGTGCTCGGGCTGTCGTTCGGGACCGCCGCGACCGCCAACGTGACCAGTCGCCGCTATGTCGAACCGATCCCGCTCATCCCGCCGTTCCCCGCTGCCATCCCCGGGGCATGGAGTCTGGAGACGCAGGTCTACCGGGGCTACTGGATGGTCGAGTGGTTCAAGCGCGAGTTCGGCGATCGAGAAGTGGCGGCTGCCGCAGCCCGCGGCGTCGCACCCGAGACGCTGTTCGACGACCTGGTGCGCGCCGTGCCGGCTGGTTCCGATGGCCTCGTCCTGCAGCCGTACTGGTCGCCCGGTGTTCGCATCCCGGGCCCGGAGGCGCGCGGCGCCGTGATCGGCTTCCAGGCCGGGCACACGCGGGCGCACCTGTACCGGGCGATGCTCGAGGGACTCGCATACGCGCTCCGCGAGGGCGCCGAGCGAACGGCCCGCCGCACGCGCGTACCACTCACAGCCGCGCGGATCGCCGGCGGCGGGTCGCAGAGTCCGGCCGCGGTCCAGCTCACAGCCGACGTCTTCGGGCTGCCGGTGGGGCGCGCCCACACGCACGAGACGTCAGCGCTGGGGGCCGCGATCGATGCTGCGGTGGGGCTCGGGTTCCACGCCGACGTGGCTGCCGCGGTCCCGGAGATGGTCCGCATCGCCGACACGCGCGAGCCGGACGCCGCGACCCACGCCCACTACGACGAGATCTACCGCGACGTGTATCTGCCGATGTACGGCCGACTACGGCCGCTCTACCAGGCCCTGCGCTCGATCAACGGCCCGGCCCGGACATGACGACGCCCCGGCAGATGGCCGGGGCGTCGAGCAGGGACGAGGGGGATAGGTCAGATGGCGGCGCGAGCAGCCTTGACCACGGCACTGCCGGCGAACACGTCGTGGAAGCCCTGCTTGGTCGGGCTCTGTGACGTGGTGTACAGCAGGTAGATGACCCAGCCGAGCGCAGCAAGGCCGATCAGGAGGCCGAGGAGCGGCAGCGGGTTGAGCGCCTGCGCGATGGAGAACGGCGCTCCGAGGGCGATCCAGCGGCGGATCGCCTGCTCCTGGGTGAGCGTCGAGCCGTCCTTGGCCTGACCGACCTGCATGCCGAGGACCTTCATTCCCACCGTGCCGCGCATCGCGGTCCATGTGTAGATGAAGTAGACGGCACCGATCGCGGCGCTGACCAGCGCCTGGATGATCGAGGCGAA
This sequence comes from Candidatus Limnocylindrales bacterium, assembly GCA_038327765.1. GTDB lineage: Bacteria > Chloroflexota > Limnocylindria > Limnocylindrales > CSP1-4 > SPCO01. Next base: position 21,790 of record JBBQLI010000030.1, read on the forward strand.
GTAGTTGTAGTGGATCCCGGTCGTGTCGATCGTGATCACGCCGAGACCAAGGCCACCCAGGATGCCGGCCACCACGGCGCCGATGATCCCGAGGATGATCGCGTCGATGATGTAGGCGATGATCCGGTTTGGAACGTCCGCGTACACCAATCCCGCGGCACCGGGGACTGGCGCGGCCGCTGGCACGCTGGGCGCGGCCCAACTGCTGCTGGGCGGGGTTCCGGGATCGCCGCTCGATCCGCTCTCAGTCACGGGTGTGCCCTCCTCAAGGGGACGTGTCGGGACGGGATATCAAAACGATCGTCCCTGCGCTTACGGAGCATACGCATCGGCGCACCGTCCGACTAGAGGAAAGTGTGAAGTCGGTGGGGCGTCGCGGCGACAGGCCCTGAGCCGTCGGTCAGGCTCTGACCTCCTGGCGCATGAACAGGACGTACGCCGCTCCGAAGCAGATGACGGTCAACGCGACCATCGCCACCACCTGCGGCCAGACCAGCAGCATGCTCTGGTCCAGCGAGAGCAGACCGGGGATCTGCTGCTGCGCCTGTTCCACTTGGCCGATCGTCGCCGGTGTCGAGATCTGCGACAGGTTCGGCTGGAGGATCACGTCCGAGATCTCTTTGTAGAGCGTGTTCGGCAGCAGGCGGGTCACGAACTGCTGCGTCTGGAGGCTCGCGAGGATCTGGTCGTTGGTGGCGTTCGCGGGCGGCGCGAAGATGCCCGACACGAGCGTGACGATGAGCTGACCGAAGATCGTCACCACGAGCCAGACGCCGAACCCGATCAGGGCGGACGTCGCCGCTCGCCGGATCACGACGGAGAGAAGCAGGCCGAACGCGAGCCACAGCGCGACATACAGGATGGTGGCACCGACCCACGCCACGATCCGGATGATCTCCTGGAAATGCGGGGCGATGCCGAGGCGCAGGATCCCGAACCCTGAGATGAACAGCACCACTGCCACGATGACCAGGCCGATGATGCCGAGCCCGGCCGCGAACTTGCCGTTGATGACGTCATCGCGGTAGATGGGCTGGGCCATCAACCGCGGCAGCGTTCCCTCAGAGCGCTCGCCATTGACCGCGTCGAACGCGAACGCGAGCCCAAGCAGCGGCGCGACGATCCGGATGAAGTAGTCGGCGCGCAGGTCGGCGATATTGGCCGGGCCGATCGTGAAGAGCGCGAGGAAGACCGCGGGCGCGCCGCTCGCGTTCGAGGCGACGGCGCGGATCCGGTCGGCGGCGAAGTAGAGCGGGATCGCCGCCGCAAGCCCGAGCACGAGCAACAGGACGATGAACCGCACGCTCACGATGTGATCGGCGAACTCCTTGGCCGCGACGACACGCCAGCCAGGTCCGAGCGGGCGAGGCGTGCGCAGTCGAAGCGGGGTGGACTCGTCAGCGGGAGCGCTGGTGACGGTCATGCGGCGGTCCTTCCACCTGTCTTCGGGGTCGTCCCGCGAGCGATCGCCTTGTCGGCCAGCCCTCGGCGCTGCAGAGCCGTCCGGTAGATGTCGTCGAGGGACGGGACGACGGGGCGGAGCGCGGTCAGGTGGAGGCTGTGCTCCACGGCGGTCGTAAGGATCGCCTGGCGCACGGCACCCTCCTCCGTGGCCGGTCGCACGGTGAGTCGCCACGCATCGCTGCGCGGCTGCGGTGCCTCGACCGTGGCGACGCCCGGAAGGGCCTTCAGGATGGACTCGGCCCGCAAACGATCCGCGGCTTCAGGAAGCTCCAGGCCGACTTCGATCGTGGCCGACCCGTCGCCGAAGAGGCTGGCGAGCCGATGGACGGTCCCCTCCCCGACCAGCCGGCCGGCGGCGAAGATGCCGATCCGGTCGCAGACCGACTGGACCTGCGTGAGCAGGTGACTCGACAGGAGGATGGCGAGCCCCTGCTCGCGCACGAGAGAGCGCAGGAGATCGAGGATCTCGACGACACCCAGCGGATCGATCGCGGTGGTGGGTTCGTCGAGGATGAGGATGTCCGGCGACTTCACCAGCGCATCGGCGATGCCGAGACGCTGCTTCATGCCGCGCGAGTATTGCTCGACCCGATCGTCGGCGCGCTCGGTCAGGCCGACCTGGTCCAGGACCTGGTCGATCGAGCGCTCGCCTTCCTTGCCCTTAAGGCCGTTGAGTCGGGCCGTGTAGCGCAGGTTCTGACGACCGGTCATGTTGCCGTAGAAGCCGACGGCATCCGGCAGATAGCCGACGTGTCGCTTCACTTCACGCGGGTTGCGCGTCGGATCGAGCCCGGCCACCCGCGCTTCGCCGCTCGTGGGCTCGGTGAGCCCCAGGAGCATCAGGATCGTCGTCGTCTTGCCGGCACCGTTCTGCCCGAGCAGGCCGAAGATCTCGCCGGGTCGGACCTCCAGGTCCAGCTTGTCGACGGCCGTGAGGGTGTCGTACTTCTTCGTGAGGCCGCGAGTCCGGATGAGGGGCTCGGACTTCTCCTCTCGGCTCATCGCCGGCCGTAGCGCTGGAAGGTCCAGTACAGGCCGATGAACACCAGGAGGATCAGGCCGACGCCGATGATGCCCCAGGACAGGGAGGTCTCGATCGTGGTCCGGATATCCGCCGAGGCGCTCGACTGTGGCGAGGATGCCGAGAACGTGACGACATAGTCACCGGCGATCGCGTTCGCCGACGGGGTCATGTTGGCCGTCACGGCGAGGGTCCCATTCGCCGGGACCGAGATCGGGCCGGCCGGGTTGAACGTGACGGTCCAGCCGGTCGGCGGCGTGGCGCTGAGGGCCACGTTGTCGATGGGGGCCGTCCCGGTGTTGCCCACGATCAGCGAGACACTGGTCGCGCCACCGGCGGAGCCGGACGCGTTCAGCCGCCCGTCGGGGGTGGTGAGGGAGACCTTGTAACTGCCCGTGATCGCCACGGCGAGATCGGCGTGGGCCGTCTGGCTGCCGCTGACCGCATCGACCGAGATCGGGTACTGGCCGGCCGTGATGTCGGTCGGCGCGGTCGCACTGACGGCGACCGAGGTGGTGTCACCGGCCTTGACGATCGTGCTGGCTGCCGTGCTGGACGCCCCGACCTGCGCGGTGACGGTCCAGCCATCGGGCCCTGACGCCGTGGCGCCGAACGTCAGGTCCTCGGACGTGTCGTTGTGCAGCGTCAGGCTGAAGCTGAAGGTGGTCGTCGAGGGACCCTTCACCTGGGGCACATCGGTCGTGAGGCTGACCGAGCCCGCGGCGTTGGGGGTGACCCGGATGTCGAGCGGCAGCGTGGTCGAGGAACCGCCCGCACCGGTCGCCACGACATCGATCCGCGTCGACGCGGCGGTCGCGGCGGCCGGGATGTTCACATCGAGACGGACGTCGGTGGCCTTCGTGCCCGATTGCACGCCGTCGACCACGAACCCGCCGCCGAAGAGCTGTGCAGTCCAGTCGGTCGGCGTGCCCTTCACGGACAGATCGACTCGTTCGCTGACGTCCGTCGTGACGGAGATCGTGAAGCTGACCTTGGTCCCCGGTGCGGCTGCGACAGCCGGATACGGGGTCGTCAGCGTGACGCTGTCCGCGGCGATCGCGGCGGGCGCACCCAGGAGCATCGTGGCCAGCAGCGGGATCACACCCAGGGCTGCGAAGCGATGACGGATGCGCGAACGCGATGCCGACGCGCCCTCGCTGTCGAGACGTCCCATGATCGAGCGGTACCTCCTCCAACAACCGTGTGGACACAGCGGATGATGCCGCGGTTTCGGCGACCATCGGGGAATGTGCGGCCTGCCGGGTCAGGAATCAACCAAGCGATGGTGAAGACTCATGAATCATCGCGTGGGTCGGACGCCTTCCTTGACGGACCCTGGCGCAGTCTAGCCGACCTTGACAGAACACCCGTTCGGTGGCATCCTACGGGGGTCATCGGTCCGCAGCGTCGGTCCCGGTCGAGCGCCCTACACGGACGTTCCCGGTTCTCCGCCCGGACCACCACCATCGATCGTTCCGGCACCATACGTGCTGTGGAGCGATGAACCTCGGCAGCGCAGCCGATGGCCCGAACCGCCATCCAGGCGCGCCAGAAAGAACATACCGAACCATGTTGTCCCGATCCACCACCTCGTCCCTTGCTGGGCGAGCCACCTCCATGCGGCGCCTGCGCCGCCGGACTAGCGTCGTGAGCGCCGTCCGACCGTATTGCCGGACGAACGGTTGTACCAGCTTCCTCGAACTCGATTCGAGCGGCCGGCACACCTGCCCGGTCTGCGGCTACACCCTGCGCCACAACTAGATACCGGGTCGGCGGTCCCTGCGACCGTCACCCGACCCCTCATCCGCCGTCCCCGCCGATCACGCCGGCCCAACCATCCCGGGCCGGCGTCGTCGCGTCCGGCGAGATTCTCCCGCAGATGGCCGGCCGACCCGCCATCCTCTCTCGATGACCATCACCTCGACCGTCGACAGGGATCGGCTTGCTGCCCTCATGGCCGCCGAGACAGCACGATTCGTGGCCGAGCACCCGCGCAGCGCAGCGATGCACCAACGAGCCACGGTCTCGCTCCTCGAAGGCATCCCGATGCCGTGGATGGTGAAATGGGCGGGTCCGTTCCCGCTCTACGTCGAGTCCGCCTCGGGCGCGTCGTTCCGCTGCGTCGACGGCCACGACTACGTCGACTTCTGCCTCGGTGATACAGGCGCGATGGCCGGCCACGGGCCGGCGCCGACGATCGCCGCCGTCGAACGGCAGATGCGCCTTGGCATCACCCACATGCTTCCGACCGAAGATGCCGCCTGGGTCGGCGAAGAGCTGACCCGCCGCTTCGGACTGCCATTGTGGCAGTTCGCGTTGTCGGCCACGGATGCCAACCGGTTCTCCTTGCGCCTGGCTCGCCACATCACGGGACGGTCCAAGGTGGTCGTCCACGATCACTGCTATCACGGCTCGGTCGATGAGGCCATCGCGATGCTCGACGGCGCCGGGCGGGTCGTTCCGGTCGACGGGTCGGTGGGGCCGCAGGTCGATGTCGCCGAGACGACGCGCGTCGTGCCATTCAACGATGTGGACGCCCTCGAAGCGGCGCTCGCCGATGGCGACGTGGCTGCCGTCTTGGTAGAGCCCGCCCTCACGAACGTCGGGATCGTCCTGCCGGAGCCCGGCTATCTCGAGGCGATGCGCGAGATCACGGCGCGCACCGGCACGCTGCTCATCAACGACGAGACCCACACGATCTGTGCCGGCCCTGCGGGCGCGACCGGGCTGTGGGATCTCCACCCCGACATGCTGGTCATCGGCAAGACCATCGGCGGCGGGATCCCGGTCGCGGCCTACGGGTTCAGTCGCGAGGTCGGCGAGCGGATCCACGCCTCGCTCGAGGTGGTGGATTCGGACGTGGGTGGGATCGGCGGCACGCTGGCCGGCTATGCCCTCTCGCTCGCGGCCACGAAAGCCACCCTTGGCGAGGTCCTGACCGACGCGGCATTCGAGCGGATGATCCCGCTGGCCGAGCGCTGGGAGGCCGGCGTGAACGACGTCCTGGCCCGGCACGACGTCCCGTGGCACGTGACGCGGCTGGGGGCGCGGGCCGAATACCACTTCATGCCATCCCCGCCCCGGACCGGCGCCGAGCAGTGGGCGCATTCGGATCCCGACCTGGAGCGATTCCTGCACCTCTGGGCGATGAACCGGCGCGTGCTGATGACGCCGTTCCACAACATGGCCCTCATGTGCCCGGTCACGACCGACGCGGACGTGGATCGGCACACCGAGGCGTTCGAGGCGGCAGTCGAGGCGCTCTTCGGGGCCTGATCCGGGGGCGGGGAGCGCTGCCACCGGGCGCGGGGGGCGCTGCGCGCGCGGGGGCGGGGGGCGCTGCCACCGAGCGCCGGCGGCGGCGCCGCCACCGGGCGCCGGCGCCGCCACGACCTGCCGGGCCGCGCCGCCACGACCTGCCGGGCGCCGCGCCGCCACCACCGGCACTCCCCGGATGAACGAGCGCGGCCGCTCGCTGGGATCGCGATCTGGGAGGTGGCCCACGAGGGACTCATCCAGAATGTGCCGCTCGTAGCGGCGTCCCATCCCATCGGGCCCACGGTTTGGGTGACAGGCGAGCTGACACGCCGAGCCGGTAAGGTGCTCGGGTGCAGACGATCGACGGGAGACCCGTCTATGCCGCCACCGATCTCGTGGCGTATCTCGCCTGCGAACACCTGACCCAGCTCGAACGAGCCGTCCTCGCCGGCCTCGTCAGGCGACCGATGCGCGACGACCCGGAGCTCGACGTCATCCGCAGACGCGGCTTTCAGCACGAGGCGCGCTATCTCGCCGATCTGCGCGCGGATGGACGCTCGACCACCACCATCACGCTCGACGGGTCGATCGCCGATCAGGGCGACCAGCTCCGAGCCGCCGCCGCGGAGACGATCTCGGCGATGGCGGCCGGCGTCGAGGTCGTCTATCAGGCCACCTTCTTCGATGGCACGTGGCGCGGTCACGCGGACTTCCTGCTGCGGGTCGACGATCCGGCCCGGCCATCGGTGTGGGGCGA
>JBBQLI010000031.1:0-28087 GCA_038327765.1 Candidatus Limnocylindrales bacterium
CCGATGTGATCGTCCTTGGCACTCGGGGCTTCGGCCTGCTCCATCGAGCATTGGTCGGCAGCACGTCCCGGCACGTGCTGCACCAGGCTCCGGTGTCGGTCCTGATCGCGCGTCGGCCAGGGGCGCCGGCGGCCAGCGGTCGGACTCGCGCAGCCTGAGGACCTGGCCGGCCTACTGCTGGTAGCGCTCCACGACCTCGACCGGCCGAAGGGTCGCGTCGTCCGGGTCCAGACCCGCCGCGCGCCGGGCCTGACGCTGATGCAGCAGGTCATAGCATCGGTCGAGTTCGACCTTGATCTCCGCCAGCCGCTCGGTCGCCTCGGTGGTCAGTCCGCTGCCATCGCTGGCCGTCGCAAACAGGGTTTCCTCTTCGCTCGACAGGGCATTGATGTGATCGAACACTGCGACATCGCGCATGACGCCTCGTCTCCGTACGTGCGGCCGGGATCCGTGGTGTCCCGGGTTCGTGGCAACGGTAGTCCAGCTTGACGTCGTGGGCTCCCGCGGCTGCTCGGTGTCCGCTGCGGTCACGCGCTCCAGCCGAGCGCACGCGAGAGCAGCTCCCAGCCTTCCGTCGAGCCGGACCACAGCGTCCGCATCTTCGTCTCGCCGACCCGCCGGCCGACCCAGCGCAGCACCAGGACGGCCACGACCACATCGTCGAGCTGACCGATGACCGGCAGGAAGTCGGGCACCAGATCGAGCGGCATCGCGATCCATCCGCCAAGGAAGACCAACGCGAGTCGTGCGCTTCTGGGCGTGGCGGGATCGACGATGAGGCGGCCGGTGAGCCGAAGTACATCCGGGAGCATCCGCATCACGGTCATCGCCAGATCACGCGATGGGCGGTTCAGCCACAGCACCACGACCAGCGCCAGCCAGATGACGATGACCGTCACGACGGCCGCCGCGATGATCGAGATCAGGTCCACGGTGGTTCGGATCCTCCGCCGGGCCGTGTCATCTGGGTCGCGGCTCCCCGGATCCGTCGCGCCGATCGCACCGCCCGCACCCTCACGTCCATCGCCGATGACAGCCGTCAGGACCCACGGCTGCCGCGACTGCGCCCATCCTCGCAGACCTGCTGGGCAGCCTGCTGCGGCGTCGTGCGAGCTCCGACGGCGACACCGACAATCCCCGTATGAGCGAGGTGCCCGTTCCTCCTGCGGCGGAATCGGAGTCGGTCCGTCGCTGCCGGGAGCGGCTGACGGATGCCGCGGCCCGCTTCCGTGCCGGCGAGTTCCGATCGAGCGCCGAGGCAGCGCGAGGCTCATTCGGTCGCGTCCATGCACCTCGCGCAACGAAATCAGCCCAGTTCGCGCACCAACCATTGGAGATCGCGTCTTGCGGAACGGGCTGTCGCCCTTGTGCAAGGGCGCGTCGAGGATCTCGGTGCGGCCTGCGATCGGGGCACGGCCAGCGCGGATACCTACTCGTCGTCAGGCGGACTGCCGCGCGGAAGCTCTCCCAGTGTCGGAGAAGCAGCCGGTTGGGACCGAGAGCCTTTGACCAGCCCACTGTGACCCGTGGCCCCCGGAATGGGCCGGTCGGCACTCATCAGTGCTTTCGCGTGCCTCGATAGTTCGATCCATGGACGAGACCCACGGACCCCAGGCAGCGGTCAATGACTCAGAGCCCAGCGAGACCAGGCCGCGGGTCGGACCGCCAATGGATCGAATCGCAATGACGAACCCGGGCGTTCTCGCCACACGACCCACCGAGAGCGAGATCGTCCCGTGAGTTCCCGACTTCCAGCGCTCGGGCCCCGGGGTGAAGGGTGGGTGATCGCCCAGCTTGTCCTGTTCGCTGCGATCGGCATCGCCGGTCTTCTTGGGTTGGTTGGTGGCCACCGCGACGACTCGTGGAGACCGGTCTGGGCGCTTGCAGGTGTGGCCGCGATCGCCGGTGGCGGACTCGTGGCTGGCCGTGGGGCGTGGGACCTGCGGGCCAGCCTTAGCCCCTTTCCGCGGCCCGTCGCCAACGCGCCGCTGATCGAGTCCGGCGTCTACCGGTTCATCCGTCACCCGATCTACAGCGGGCTCGTCCTCGGAGGGATCGGCTGGGGGATGCTGACCGGTTCGATCCTGGCGATCGCGATGGCCGGGCTTCTGTTCCTCCTGTTCATCGGAAAGTCGCGCCGCGAGGAGGCCTGGCTGGAGGCCGTGCACCCAGACTACGGTGCCTACCGCCAGCGGACGAAGCGCCTCATCCCGTGGATCTATTAGTCGCGCGACGCGATGGGCACCCGGTCCATGCTGGCTGACCGCGTGCGTTCGCGGCCATTCCCGGCCGCCTCGACGGTAGGCTCGCCCGCACCCACACTCGGCGAATGACGAGGGGCTCGCTCGCATCACCCACCCTTGGCCTGCGGGCCAACGCTGGCCAGTTCGCGCTGCTGGTCGCCATCAATGGACTGGTCGGCGGGATGATCGGCCAGGAGCGGACCGTGCTCCCGCTCCTGGCCCGCGATGTCTTCGGCCTGACCGGCTTTCCGGTCATCCTCGGCTTCATCCTTGCGTTCGGCGTGACCAAGGCGTTCGCCAACCTCGCGGCCGGAGCGCTCGCGGACCGCTTCGGACGCAAGCCGGTCCTCGTCGCCGGCTGGCTCGTCGGGGTGCCCGTGCCGCTGCTGCTCATCCTGGCGCCTTCGTGGAGCTGGGTCATCGCCGCGAATGTGCTGCTCGGGATCAACCAGGGCCTCACGTGGTCGAGCACCGTCATCATGAAGATCGACTTGGTCGGACCGGCCCGGCGAGGACTGGCGATGGGCCTGAATGAGGCAGCCGGGTATGGTGCGGTCGCCCTGATCGCCCTCGCGACCGGGTTCATCGCCGCCGACGTCGGGCTCCGACCCGGGCCGTTCCTGCTCGGCCTGGCGATCGCGGGCCTCGGGCTCGGTGCGTCGACGCTGTTCGTCCGCGAGACGCGCGGCTACGTCGCCCTGGAGAACGACGACCGGGCGACCGCCCGGCCCTGGCCAAGCGTCTTCCGGCAGACGACCATCGGCGACAGGTCGCTGTCGGCGGCGTCGCAGGCCGGTCTTGTGAACAACCTCAACGACGGGATGGCCTGGGGCCTGCTGCCGCTCTTCTACGCTGCCCACGGGATATCGATCGCCGAGATCGGCATCCTTGCGGCGGCGTACCCGGCGGTCTGGGGGATCGGGCAGATCGGCACTGGGGCCTTGTCTGATCGGATCGGCCGCAAGGGGCTGATCGTCGGCGGGATGTTCGTGCAGGCGGCTGCCATCGCGCTCATCGCGACGAGTACCGCATTCTGGCCCTGGCTCGTCGCGGCCGCGCTCCTTGGCCTGGGCACGGCGATGGTCTACCCGACGCTGTTGGCGGTCATCGCCGACGTTGCCGAGCCGTCATGGCGCGGGAGTGCCGTGGGCGTGTACCGGCTCTGGCGTGACCTCGGGTTCGCGGTCGGGGCCGTCGTGGCGGGCGTGCTTGCGCAACTGGCCGGGCTCCCGTTCGCGATCATGGCGATCGCCGTGTTGACGGCCGGATCGGGCGCCGTCGTCCTGCTCCGCATGCGCGAGACCTGGCGTGCTGGGCAGTGAGTCGTCTCGTTCAGCGTCCGATGGTCGTCGGCGAGCGCCGACCGCCTTCAATCTTGTTCCGCCTCGATGGGCAGGCCGGCCATCTGCCAGGCCTCGAACCCGCCATCGATGTCGGAAGCCAGCGAAAACCCCAGATCTCGCAGCGTGGCCGCGGCGATACTCGATGAGTAGCCGTGGGCGCAGATCAGGATCACTCGACGTTCGGGATCGGCCAGGGCCGGGTCCTTCGAGCCCGAGTTTGGATCCAGCCGCCAGTAGAGGACCGATAGCGGGACGTGGATCGACCCGGGAATGACCCCGGTTTCGTGACGCTGTTCAGCACAGCGGGTATCGATCGCGAGCGCGCCGGCCGCAAAAGCTGCCTGGGCCGCTCTGGGTTCGAATCGGTCGATCCGGGAGCGGGACGCGGCCAAAAGGTGGTTGACGGTGGTCCGGTCGGACATCCGAGGTTCGCCCCTTCGATGACGGACGATGTGGCATCGGGTGGTCGAGGTCGCGAGGACCACTTCGATCAGCGTCAGCGCATCATGCACGCCACAGGCATCGCCCGTCTCGACGCCGATATCGGCCTGGCCCATCGATCCATCAGCAGCGCCAGGCAGATCACGGCGCGATCGGGGGCATGTGCGAACGTGTCGAAAGCGGCGCGAGAGCGCCCATCAGCTAGGACGCCGGAGCGAGCATGCCGGTCGAGGCGACGATCAGGCGAGGGTCCGCTTTGCGGCCTCAAACTGTTCCTGAGTGATCTCGCCGCGGGCGAAGCGCGCGCGGAGGATGTCCATCGGCGTCCCGTCCGCCGATACGTGGGTCCCGGGCCGATGGACGATCAGCCACACGCCGGCGAGGACCGTCGCCGCCACGATCGCCATCGCGACGACCATCATCCAGCCGTTTGTTCCCGCGAAGTCCCAGCCATACATCATCGAGTTCACCTCTTCACCATGATGATGCTATGGCTGCCCCACTCCGGGGTGGGCCATCCGGCCCGTTGGCGACAAGCCATCGGGCACGAAGGCTACGCGGGCTCCGGCCGGAGGCGGACCCGCCGCAGCAGCTGCGCGTTGGCCGCGACCACGATGGTCGATACGCTCATCACGATCGCCCCGACCGCCATCGGCAGGTCAAGCCCCCACGGCACGAGCAAACCCGCCGCGACGGGGATGGCGATCAGGTTATAGCCGGTGGCCCAGACGAGGTTCTGGACCATCTTCGCGTAGGTCGCCCGTGACAGGTTGATTGCACCAACGACGTCGCGCGGGTCGCTCCGCACGAGGACGATGCCGGCCGACTCGACCGCGACGTCCGTGCCAGCGCCGATCGCGATGCCGACATCGGCTGTGGCCAGGGCCGGTGCATCGTTGACGCCATCACCGACCATCGCCACCTTGCGACCGCCCTCCTGGAAGCGCTTGACCGCGGCCGCCTTGTCGCCCGGGAGGACTTGCGCCGCGACCTCATCGATCCCGAGTCGGCGGGCGACCGAGTCGGCGACCGCCTGGCTGTCCCCGGTGATCATGGCGACCTTGATGCCCAGGTCATGCAAGGACTTGATCGCTTCCGCGGATTCCGGTCGGATCTCATCCTCCACCGCGAGGGCGCCGAGGATCGTGCCGTCAGCCACGACGTGGAGCACGGTCCTCCCGTCAGCCGCCCATGCGTCTGTCGTCGCCGCGAGCTCCGGCGTCGGCTCCAGATCCAGTTCGATGAGAAGGCGCGGCCCCCCGATCTGGACGATGCGACCGCCGACCGAGGCACGTGCACCACGGCCGGCCATGGCCTCGAAGCTTTCGGCCGCCGGTACGGTCACGCCGCGGTCCGCTGCCCCGCGGACGATGGCGCGCGCGAGCGGATGCTCGGAGTCGCCTTCGACCGCGGCGGCCAGCCCGACGAGTTCCGACTCGTCGTTGCCGGGAGCAGCGGCGACTGCAGCCAGCACTGGCTCGCCCTTCGTGAGTGTCCCGGTCTTGTCGAAGATGACGACATTCAGCTGGCGGGCTCGCTCGAGCGCCATCCGGTCCTTGACCAGCAATCCGTTGCGAGCGCCGAGCGATGTCGAGATGGCGATGACCAGCGGGATGGCGAGCCCCAGCGCGTGGGGGCAGGCGATGACCAGCACCGTGGCGGTCCGGACCAGCGCGTGTTCGGGATCAGCCTGGATCCACCAGAACACGAGGGTGACGATCCCCGAGAGCAGGGCGACGTAGAAGAGGATCGCAGCGGCTCGATCGGCGAGGGCCTGCGTCCGTGAAGCTGACGCCTGTGCCGTGGCAACGAGGCGCATGATCCCGGACAGGGCAGTGTCGTCGCCGATGGCGCCTACGGTGATCCGGAGGCTTCCACCGGCAGCCACGGAGCCGGCGATCACCTTGTCGCCGGCCACTTTGGCGACGGCCGCCGACTCACCGGTGATGATCGACTCATCGACGTCCGCGGTGCCGTCCGCGATCGTGCCGTCGACGGGGACGCGGGCGCCGGGGCGGACCAGCACGACATCACCGACCGCCAGCGAGGCAAGCGGCACCGTCTCGGTACCGCTAGGCGTGACGCGCTCGGCTTCATCCGGGAGCAGGGCAGCCAGGGCAGCCAGGGCACCCTGGGCCTGGGCGATCGAGCGCATCTCGATCCAGTGCCCGAGCAGCATGACCGTGATGAGGGCCGCAAGTTCCCACCAGATCTCGACCTCGAACAGGCGGAGCGTGCCGGCCCACGAAGTCACGAAGGCGACGACGATGGCCAACGAGATGAGGGTCATCATCCCGGGCTGTCGATCGCGGAGTTCGGGGACCGCTCCGCGGATGAAGACGAGCCCGCCGTAGAGGAAGACGATCGTGCCCAGGATGGCTGGGATGAGCGCAGATCCAGGGAACGTCGGGTCGGTATAGCCGAGCCAGGCCTGCGGATCCGGGCTCCAGACGATGACCGGGATGGTCAGCGCCAGGCTCAGCCAGAACTTGTCGCGGAACATCGCGACCGAGTGACCGGCGTGGCGGTCGTGGCTACCGGCGTGCACGTCGTTGCTGGCAGGCGTGCCGTCGTGTTGATCCACGTGCCCTGCGTGTTCCATGGTTCTCCTACTGGTCCCGGATACTCCCCGGGAGTATACACGAGCCCGTCACGGGATTCTCTGCAGGATCGATGTCGCGCGGATGACTGTACGTCATGACAGCGCTGTGCTCGCAGGCGAACGTAGGAGTCTCGTGATCGGACGGAACGGCCCCGAGGTCGGGGCGGGTGCCACGCCCCGCCGCACACGGGACCGAACCACCGCGCACCTGCGCCCGTGTGGTCAAGGTGATCAGGGCGCGCAACAAGCTTGACAGCGACGAGACCTTCGTCCCCCGTCAGCTACGCAGCGACGGACACCGGTATGGATCTTCAAGGAGACACGAATGGCAGATCTCGTCGTCATCGGCTACCCGGACGAAGCCACCGCGGACAAGGCATATGAGGTCGTGATCCAACTAGAACACGACCTGATCATGCACGTCCACGGGGCTGCTGTCGTGGTCAAGCACCCGGACGGCCAGACCAAGATGGTGACCAAGACCGGGTCCACGAGTTCGGGCGCCCTGATCGGCGGCTTTCTCGGCCTTCTCCTCGGGATGCTCTTCCTCTTCCCCGTGGGCGGCCTGATCCTGGGCGGCATCTGGGGCGCATTCATGGGCACGATGAGCGGCTGGGGCATCCGGGACGACTTCCGCCAGCGAACCCAGGACGTGCTCAAGCCCGGCACCGCGGCGCTGGTCCTCTTCCTCGAGAAGTGGACCGAGGACAAGGCCCTTGCCGCACTGGCCCCATTCGGCGGCGAGGTCATCAAGACATCGCTCTCCGACGACGCGACCGCGGAGATCAACGCCGCGCTGGATGCCGACAGGACCACAGCCGGGATCCCCGCCGGAAACGGGCGATAGATGGCCGGCGAGAGCGAGAGCGGTCGGAACAAGAATGAACGCCAGGAGCATGATCGGAAGACGCGGGCGTACGAGGAGACGACGGGGAATCCCTATCACCTGTCAAAGGCCGTACGGGGCGCAGGCGGCGTCCTTGTCCTGACGATGGCGATCGCGCTGACGGCTCTCTTCCTCAGCGGCGTCATCCACTGGTAGTCCGGACGCCGGCCATGAGCGGAAGGTCGGGCACGCCTCCGGCCGACAACGGCACACCAACTCGCGTGGTCAACGTCGTGCGCTGAACCCGAGCGCTTGACTCCCGGTGAACGTGAGGCCTACCAGTCCCCCGATGCAGCGATACGATGACCGCCGCCCATCGCGTTCGTCAGGCTCGCCATCGAGACCGGTAAGACGTGTTGATCTAGTCTGGATCTTCGGCATGCAGGCGCGTCGCGAGAACACCAGTCAGGATCTAGCCTGGGCGAGGTCCCGAGAAGTCGTGGCGGGACAGATCCAAGGCATCGCGGAGACGGAGATGAGGCTGGATCCGGCGAGCTGGCCCGAGCCATGAACTCCCTGCCGCTGACCCAATGGTGGATCGGTGCAGGGGCTTGGGACGACGTCGGTCGCCACGGGCTATGCTCAGCCACCATGATGAGTCCGGGCAGGACGAGGATAGACATGGCTAAAACCACAGATATCTCGGACGATCGCGGCGAAGACGTCGCGGGCCCAGCAGTCGTCGCCTATACGACGGAGGACGATCGGTACCGCCCGGTCCGCGAAGCGGCGCAAGCGCATGCCCGCGAGCACGGCTGCGTGGTCGTCCTCTATGCAGCCGATGTAGCGGGGTTCATGTCTGACCCGATGCCGAATGCGACCGATGCTGATGGAGCTGGTGATCGGTTCGGTGACCGTTTGGGCCTTGCGGATCTCGAGTACCTGGGCCGATCGACCGTCGCCAGCCAGGTCGCGCAAGGTCGAGACACAGGAGCCCGGGTGGCGGCCTGGCTGCCGACCGGTCATGGGATGGGCGCTCTAGCGGAATATGCCCATTCTTTGGGGGCACATGTCATATTCCTGCCAGAGCAGGTCGCATCGGACGACGAGCTGAGCACCCTGTCGAGCGCGCTGGGGAAGTCGACGAGCGAGGGGCCATCGGACATCGCGGTCCAGGTCGTGGGCTCTCCGGGCGGCTAGCAGCTAGCGGACTGGCCCCGGCCGTCGGCGGATGACGTTCGCTCTTCGGTCGGTCTCGGGCTGAGGAACTCGTTGATCGCGTCCCGCGGCCAGACCGCTCTACACTGCCAAGAGTCCGGTTGCGCCCGGGTGGTGGGCTCGCCGTGACCTGATTGGAGGCGAGCGGCGATGACTCTACCCGTTGAAGTGACCCTGTGACCGACAAACCGATGGTCCGCGGGAGTCATCGAGACCTCGACGGTCGGGCTCCCCTCCCGGCCGGCGACGAGGGACTGGGCGGCATCCGGCCCGACGATGGAACGCCCCTTCCGGCCGCCACTCCAGTGGGGCGAGCCGGACACCTCGTCATCACGATTCTCGACTGGGAGGATCAGGACTTCGTGCATGCGGTTGACCGAGCCCGGGTGATGGTCGCGGACGAGGGATTGATCATGAACGGGCCAAGGGCGGCGATGCGCGCCCAGGAGCTTCTCCACCTCGCTGGGTACCCGGATGCTCGGGTTGGCGTCGAGCGGACGGTAGCTGAAGCCGAGACCCATGCTGCTCGCTGGACAGTCGCGCGTGAGGGGCAGCAGCGGTGATCGAGGCACCCTGCGCCGTGGCGGAGGCCGAAGGCGGGAGCGTATGCCGGTCGCCGCTCTGGTTCGTCTTATCTCGCGTCCAGGGGAGGTCGTGAACCTGGGCTTTCCGCCGTGGATCATCGCCGCACATTGGATCAACGTCCTGTTCATCGGGTTCCTGATCCGTGCCGGCATCCAGATCTTCGTAGCTTATCCGCGGCTGTACTGGAACGAGCATTCCACGCCAGGGACCGAGTGGCTGAAGTTCTCCAAGAAGCCCATCCCGACGGACCGACCGTGGACGGCGCTCGAGCAGGAGCGCGACGTATCGCCCTGGCTTGGACAGCCCGGTGGCAACAACCTCGGCCTCGGCCGCCACTGGCACTTCTTCGCGGCCATCATCTGGATCCTCAACGGGCTGGTCTACGTCGTCCTGCTGTTCGCTACTGGCGAGTGGCAGCGCCTGATCCCCACGTCGTGGTCAGTGTTTCCGGACGCATGGCGAACGCTCGTGACGTATGCCAGCCTCCAGCAGCCGCCGCCAACCGCGTTCCAGCCATACGATCCCCTCCAGCAGCTGGCCTATGCCGCCGCGATCTTCCTCCTCGGACCGTTCCTCATCCTGACCGGGGCAGCGCAATCACCGGCGATCGAGGCGCAGTTCCCGCGCTATGCCCGTCTCTTCGGCGGTCGCCAGGGCGCGCGGAGTCTCCACTTCCTGGGCCTGCTGGCGTTCGTCGTCTTCATCATCGGCCACACATTCATGGTGGTCGACACCGGCTTCGCCCGGAACATGGGTGACATGATCCTCGGCCAGCACGACCACGATCAAGGTCTCGCGGTCATCATCGGGCTGGGACTGATCGCCGCCATCCTGGGCATCTACGCGGTCACGTCATGGGGTTCGCGGCGCTCGCCCCGTCTCTTCCAGCATCTCCTGGGAGGCATCATTCGGCCGGTCATGCGCTCACTCGCGTTTCGCACGCGGTCGCACCAGTCGTACCGGCCAGACGAGATCTCGCCGTACTTCCCGGTCAATGGCGTTCCGCCCGTTTCAGACGAGTACCGACGAGTCCAGGCAAACGAGTTCGCGACCTGGCGGCTCGAGGTGAGCGGATTGATCGACGTGCCCCTGAGTCTCTCGATGGACGACGTCCGGAGACTGCCGGAGCAGACGCAGATCACGAAACATCACTGCATCCAGGGCTGGTCGGCCGTCGCCTCCTGGAGGGGATCCCCGCTCGGCGCGATCCTGGATGCGTGTCGCCCGCTGCCCTCGGCGCACTTCCTCATCTTCCATTCCTATGGCCTGGACAGCACCGGCCAGCACCATTTCTACGAGTCGCTGGATCTGCGCCAGGCACGCCACCCCCAGACGATCCTCGCCTACGGGATGAACTCTGAGCCGCTGCCTGTCGCCTACGGCGCTCCGCTCCGCCTACGGGTCGAGACGGAGCTTGGTTTCAAGATGGTCAAGTGGCTGCGTCGGATCGAGCTCGTCGACGACTATCGAGCGATCGGCGAAGGCCAGGGCGGCTCACGCGAAGACAACATGTATTACGAACAGTCAGTCGGGATCTAGCCTTCGCCGGGCGGCTGACCGGCGGCCTTCGGGGCTCGTCCGGCCGCTGGCCTTCTCCTCGACCCGAACTCAGGGTGTGCCGTGGGTCCCAAACTCAACGGGGTAGATCGGGCGACGAGGATCGACATCGAAGGAGCGGATCGCGCGCTCGATGATCATCTGATACCAGCCGATCGTCTTGGGCGTCGCACCCTGGGCCGTTTTCGTACGGAGGGTCAGGTCGACCGCCCGACGAGGCGTCAGGGGCTCGAAAGAAAAGGCGCCCACTGATCGGGGCGTCCAGACTCAGGGTGCCCGACGGTCAGGGGAGTCTGGTGTCGATTCCATCGAATCGCCTCCCTGGCGACAGGTGCCTGCAACCACTCCAACCATCAGGTGTCGTGATTGTCAGTACGACTAACCTAAGGGGTAGGGAAGTGCGTGGGTTCGTGTCGGTCGCACGGAGCGCTCATCCGTCGACTCAGGCCAGCAATGCCGTAGCGAGCGCGTCCTCGGCACTCGAGGCCCGCCCTAGAAGCGGGTTCGAGTCGAGGCCCGAGGGCGGACATCTCCATGCTGCCGATCTCAGCTCTGACGGAGTCATCGTTCCATTCCCCGGACGCTACGGGATGAGCGCGCTCTCGATGACCTGATTGACCGAAAATTCATGGAGCTGGAGGTAGTGGCGAACGACCTCCTCAAGCGCACGCATCGGGATCGGGCCGCTGAACTCTGTGCCGACGACGGCCACGCCGTGTCGGGCTGCCTCGAAACGGATCGTCTCGAGCAGCCGCGGTAGCGGGGTGTCGATATCGCGGGTGGTCATCGTCGAAACCTGCACGAGGCCGCGGCTCTCAAGCGCGAGGCCGATCGCTTGGACGTCGCGGTAGCCGCCGCTGCTCTGGCGGATCGTTTTCGCGATTCGTTTCGCGATCGACACGTCGGTGGAGGCGAGGTTGACATTGAAGCAGATCAGATGAGAGCGGGCACCGACCGTGCAGGCGCCATTTCGTGGGTCGAACGCGTGTGGACCCTCATCAGGCGGCCAGGTGTCGTCGAGGACCTGGCGGGCGAGGTTCTCGTATTCGCCGAGGAGCTGCTGCGTGAGCTTTCCCGAGCCGGCCGGCCTACCAGCCCCGGAGGCCGCCGCCCCGTAGTACCAGACAGGGACGCCTAACCCCCCGAGAAACCGACCGAAACTATGGGCTGCCTGGATGGCCTCGGCCATTTCCATCCCCCGGACGGGGACGAATGGGACAGCGTCGACGGCCCCGACGCGTGGATGTTCGCCCTTGTGCGTGCGCATGTCGATCAGTTCGAGCGCCGCGATGGACATCCGGCGGGTCGCCTCGAGGACAGGCTCCACCTCGCCGAGATATGTCAGGACGGTACGGTTGTGGTTCTCGTCGGACGAGACGTCCAGCAGGGTCACACCCTCCACACCGCGAACGACGTCGACGATGCCACCGATGACGGCGGCGTCCTTTCCCTCGCAGACATTCGGGACTGCCATGAGGACCTTCATCTCATCCTTTCCGAACCGCGTCAGTCGAACCCGCCGGGCCCCGCCTCGAGGGCAAGGCCGAGCAGGTCCTTGAGCATCGCATGTGCCGCGCCACGAGGACTCGAGCGCCCGCCGGAAACCACGATCTGCCCGACCGCTCCGCAGTCGAAGGCGACTGCTTTCTCCGGCCCGCTCAGTGGGAAGAGGGGGTCCCCGGCCTCGAGCGCGTCGAGTCGTACCTCTAGGCGTCCGGTTTCGGCTTCGGCTATCGCGATGGCGCGCAATCGTCGCCCGTTGCGGACGGCCTCCAGCGCCCGCACAACCGCGGACTCGTCGATCGGTTCCCGCTCGACCGCGTCGATCGAGGCGTCGAGGCCCCACAGGAGATTTGCGAGGAGGACGAGCTTGGATGCGGCGTCGCGTCCATCGAGATCCTTCGAAGGATCCGCCTCTGCGATCCCGTGCGACTGGGCGACGCGAATGGCGTCCGCGACGGAGACCCCTGTGCCGAGCTGTTCAAGGACAAAGCTGCTTGTGCCGTTGAGCGACCCGCGGATCGCACGGCACGGGAACCCGCGCAGGCTGATGCGCGCGAGGTCGGCTGCCGGGAGCGCTGCGCCGGTCGCGCCAGAGATCCTCACCCGATGGCCCGTGCGAATGGCAGCCTCGGCCAGGGTGCCCCAACGCCGGACAAGGTGTGTCTTCGTCGCGGTCACGACGTCCATCCCGGCGTCAAAGGCAGTCAGCACCTGCGTCGTCGCGGTCTCGACGAGTCGGTCGCTGCTCGGGATCGCCTGGACGGCTATCGACGCCGCGGTCGCAGAAAGGAACGAGCCGAGGTCTCCCGCGGTCGCCCATGTTTCGCGCGCGGGTACGGCGTCCGGTCCAGTCACCCCGGGCCGAAGGATGACCTCCTGGCTCTCGGCGCGGATCCCGGTGACAGTCAGCTCGACTCCGTGGCGCCGACGCAGGTCTGCACAACGCTCGCCGAGGAGGACGACGAAGTCACGTGCCACGGGACCGTAGCCAAGCAGCGCGATCTGGACGGGTCGCATGGCGTGACCCTCGCCGGCGCGCGTCAACGCCGACCGTTCCTGCCAGTTGCGTCAGCATCGACGAGCTCATAGAAAGTCTCGACGAGGTGCCGCTGGTTGCGTGGCGAGCGGCCAGCCGTCCGTTCAGCGTATTCCGCAACGAGTGCGTTCACGACGACCGTCGCCGCGACGTTCGAGTTGAAGAAGCTCGGTGTGTCGTGTGGGACCGAGAAGATGATATCGGCGGTGGCGATCGGGGAGAGGAAGCTGTCCGTGATAGCGATCGTTCGGATACCGTGGGCGATCGCGTAGTCGACGACCTGGATCGTCTTGCGCACATACCTCGGAAAGGCGATTGCGATGACGGCGTCACCGGGCCCCATGGCGGCCACATCGTTGACGAGGCTGCCGCCAGAGTCGTCCATGAGCCTTGTCTGCGGATGGACCTGCTGGAGGAGGAAACTCGCGAGGTAGGCGATGCTGAACGATGTCCGGAAGCCCACGACGAAGATCGTCTTCGTGTCCGAGAGCAGGTCTACGGCCCGCCCGACGTCGTCCGGGTCGATGCGCGCGGCTATCTCGGCGAAGTTCCGCGAGTCCGCCGCCACCATGGCGGTCGTCATCGTCGGGGCCGCGCTGTGCCGGTCCAGGGCTGTGGCTCCGTCGTCGCCGACCCCCGGCTTGAGCGTCTCCCTGATCGCCTGCTGGAGCTCCGGGTAGCCAGCGTAGCCAAGGCGGAGCGCGAGGCGGACGACGGTCGACTCGCTCACCCCGATCATGCTGCCGATCCGCGCCGCGGCCAGCTCGCTCGCCGAGCTCGGCTGCGACAGGAAGAAGCGGGCAACCCGTCGCTGTCCCGGACTGAGTCGATCCTGGTTCATGCGAATTCGCTCGGGCAGCAGGAGCGGACCCGTCATCCTCTACCTCTCCACATGTGAGCCTCTGCGGCGATCGTTCTCCAGAGGCGCCCGCATGGCGGGCAAGTCGACAACCCGGGCTCTATCGAACATCCTGCATCATACATGGTGCCCATGCAGGATGGTTGGCACCTCGGCTCGGGTTCGAGGACGGCGTCCGGAACGCGCACGTTCCCCACCTATGTGAGCTTCGGAGGTTCCTTGACAAGCATCTTGGGGAGGCGCTCTAATAGCGCGTCTTGCATCATTTGAATAAATGATGCAGCAATGGAGGAGAAAACGAAATGTCCTTCCGTAGTCGATTGGCAGCGACCCTAGTGGTGGTCGCGTTCGTCAGTGGGGCGTGCTCGGGCACGGTCGCCCCCTCGTCGGCCCCGCCGACCGCAGCAGCGTCGCCGACGGCGTCCGCGAATGCGACGGCATCCGCTAGCGCTAGCGCGGAAGCCAGCCCGACGGCAGCCCTCACGGGCCTGCTCGCCAAGGTGAAGTCGGAGGGCAAATTCGTCGTCGGCACATCGAATGACGCGCCACTGTCCTATGCGGACGCGCAGACGCAGCTTCCGAGCGGCGCTCTTACCGACATCCTCGTGGAGTTCCTCAAGCGACAAGGGATCGACGCGAAGATCGAGATGGTGACGATGCAGTTCGGGAGCCTCATCCCGGCCATCCAGAGCGGGCAGATCGAGCTCATCGGTGATGCGATGTATGTCCGGCCGGCGCGGGCCGAGGTCATCGATTTTACGATGACGACGTTCTATAACCCCGAGGCTCTCGACGTGGTCAAAGGCAACCCGAAGAACCTCCACCAGCTTGCCGATCTCTGCGGCAAGAGTGCGGGTACATACCTCGGCACGACCTACGTGGATACGCTGAACGCGGCGAGCGCCAAGTGCCCCAGCGGGACGAAGATAGACGTCAAGCAATACCCGAAGATCGAGAACGTCTTCTCGGATCTCTCCGCCGGCCGCATCGACGCTGGCGTGGTCGATGCATCGCTCTCAGCCTACGCGCTTTCGCAGAATCCGAGCCTCAAATTCGAGATCGTCGGTGACTACACCCCGGAGAGCAAGACCACGTCGAATTGCGCATTCGGCATCGCCAAGGGCGACCAAGCCTTTCTTGATGCGTTCAATTCGACGTACGCGCAGATGTTGTCCGACGGCACGGCCGGCACTATCTTCACGAAATGGGGCCTTACGCCGACCGACTTCTTCCTGAAGCCATAGCAGCAGCCGCGGTGACTGGCGATGCGTCGGAGGCACACGAACGTCGTCTCCTCCGACGAGATCGCCGCGGACGGCGCGGATTCGCCCGTATCGGAGTCTGACGAGTGAACTTCGACCGGGTATCGGAATGGTTGCCCGGCCTCTGGGCGGGTGTCCAGCTGACGGTGTTCCTTACCTTCGTCAGCATGGCGTTCGCCCTGGTGGTCGGCCTCGTACTGGCCCTCGCCCAGTTCGATCCGCGGAAGAGGTACTTCAGGTGGCCCGCCCGGGCGTTCGTGGAGCTTATCCGCGGGACGCCACTACTGCTTCAGCTCTTCTATATCTACTACGTGCTCCCGTTCTTCGGGCTTCGGCTTGACCCGATCGTCGCCGGGATCGTCGGGCTCAGTATCAACACCGGTGCGTATCTGAGCGAGGTATTCCGCTCGGGCATCGACGCCGTCGACAAGGGCCAGTGGGAGGCGGCCGACGCACTCGGAATGCCGACGAGCCTGACGCTCCGTCACGTCATCCTCCCGCAAGCGTTTCGGATCGTCATTCCGCCCGTCGGGAACTACTTCATCTCACTCTTCAAGGACACAGCACTTGTCTCGACGATCTCGGTCTCCGAGCTTCTCTTCTCCGGCCAGCTCCTGGCCGCTCAATCGTTTCGGTATATCGAGATCTACTCGATCATCTTCGTGATCTACCTGGCCATCAGCTACCCCGCCAGTCTGGGCGTCCGCTGGGTCGAGCAGCGGATCCGGATCAATCCACGATGAACGACGGCACCAGGCCCTCCACCCCCGACGCAGGTCCACTCATCTCGATTCGGGACGTCCACAAGTTCTTCGGTACGCTCGAGGTTCTGCGGGGCGTTTCGCTCGACGTCTCGTCCGGCGAGGTCCTGGCCGTCATCGGCCCAAGCGGCTCCGGCAAGACGACGCTCATCAGGACCATCAACGCGCTCGAGCGGATCGACTCGGGCTCGATCACCGTCAAGGGCGTCCCGCTCGCAGTCCCGGGTCCGGATGGCAAGACCCGCCGTCCATCGGAAAGCGCGATGCGGGCCGTCCGGGCGGAAGTCGGCATGGTCTTCCAACGCTTCAATCTGTTCCCGCACATGACGGTCATGGCAAACGTGATCGAGGCCCCGATCTACGTGCGTGGCCTCAAGCGTGCTGCTGCCGAGGACCGCGCCCGGGCTCTTCTGTCGAGGATCGGACTTCTCGACAAGGCGGACGCATATCCCCATCAACTGTCGGGCGGTCAGCAACAGCGAGTCGCGATCGCGCGGGCTCTTGCGATGCAGCCCGAAATCATGCTCTTCGACGAGGTCACCTCGTCCCTCGACCCGGAGCTCGTCGGCGAGGTGCTCCAGGCGATGCGACTCCTCGCAGAGGACGGGATGACGATGATCGTCGTGACCCACGAGATGCAATTCGCCCGCCAGGTCGCCGACCGCATCGTCGTCATGGATCAGGGCGTGATCATCGAGGAGGGTGTCCCCAAGGAGATCTTTTCCTCGCCGAAACAGCCCCGCACCGCCGAGTTCCTCCGGCGGATCCTCCATGACGATGTCTGACCGCGATGTCGTCTGCTCGCACGCAGGGGTCTGATCGCCATGAATGACCGTCTCGATCTTCCGTTCACCGGCCTCGTGTCGTTCCTGCGTGCCGATGTGTGCACGGATCTCGACGATCTCGACGCCGATATCGCCGTACTCGGCTTTCCGAGCGACGAGGGGACCGGCTGGCTGCCCGGGGCACGTCTCGGCCCCCGCCGCCTGCGCGAGCTTTCGATGCGTTTCACGGGCGGGACACCCCAGAGCCACGGTGGCTTCTGGGATATCGATGAAGGTCATCGCTATCTCGACTATGAGCTCGACAACCGACGAATCGTCGATTGCGGCGATGTCGACGTCATCTACACGCGCCCAGACCAGAGCTGGGACAACGCCACGGCAATGGTTCGGACGATCCTTGAGCGCGGTGCAATGCCGGTCGTCCTCGGCGGCGACCATGGGATCTCCTACTCGATCGTGAGGGCATTCGCCGAGCCGCTGACCGTCGTCCATTTCGATGCTCACGTCGACTACCAGCCCTTCGTCCACGGCGTCATCCACTCGCACGGGAACCCGATGCGGATGATCACGACACTCGACCACGTCGATCGGATCGTCCAGGTGGGCATACGGAGTTTCCGGACGCACGAGGAGGATGCCGGAGACTCGATTCGTGACGGGAACGAGATCGTCACGGCACGCGAACTCCGACGAGGCGGGCCCGAGGGCCTCGCCGCCCTGCTCCAGGAGGACAGTGCTGTCTATGTCAGCATCGACGTCGACGTGCTCGACCCGTCGATCGTGCCCGGCACGAGCGCCCCTGAGCCGAGCGGCCTCTCGTACGATGAGCTCCGCGACGCATTGATCGCGATCGCCCGCCGTGCCCACGTTGTCGGGTTCGACCTTGTCGAGGTGAACCCGATGATCGACAACGCGGCCCAGCTGACGTCATTCATCGGCGTCCAGCTCATCGTCGAATTCCTCTCCCGGATCGTCGAGCACCCAGCCTACCGACAGCGGCATCCGATGCGACCCGCACCACGCTCATGACCGTCCTGAAAGCCGAAGTGGACGCGACCTCTGACAACGACGCTGCGGCACCGCTCGGACACGTCGATCTGTTCGCCAAGCCGACCCCTCTCGAGCACCTGCCACGCTTCAGTCAGGCCGTGAGCGCGATCGCCGCCGCGGCCGGCCACGACCCGTCCGTCGAGGTCTGGATCAAGCGCGAGGACCTGATGTCGATCGGGCTCGGGGGCAACAAGCTGCGCAACCTCGAGTTCTACGTCAGCGCGGCCCTCGCGCAGGGGGCGGACACGCTCGTGACCTCAGGGCGTGGTCGCGCCAACCACTGCCGGTTGACGGCTGCGGCGGCTGCGCGTGCCGGATTGCGTTGCGTCCTCGTCCTGTCTGGGCCGAGGTCGGCCGACCCGAGCCCCAACGAGCGTGTGTGCGAACTGCTGGGCGCTGACATGCGCTATGCGGAGGATGCCACCGTCGTCACCCGAGAAACCCTTCTCCGCGAGGTGCTCACCGAGATCCGGGTCGGGCAAGGGGTTCCCTACGAGGTCGAGCTCGGCGCATCCGGTGTGCTCGGAGCGTCGGGTCAAGTGCTCGCCGGGATGGAGCTATCCGACCAACTGAGCGCGTTGGGCGTCGTAGCGGACTACCTGTTCGTCGGCGCCGCGACGGGAGGTACCTACGCTGGTCTGCGGGTAGCCCTGACTCGTGCCGGCCTGGCGACGACCGTGATCGGGGTTCCGACCTACTTCTCGACGGCGCCCTCGGAGTCGTTGTTCCGCGACCACCTCGTCCTGCTCATGTCCGGGCTGCGAGAACTCTGGGGTGAGGGTCGCCTGGCGGATCGCTCGAATTGGAACGACGAGATCATCCTCGACGACCTGACGTCGTGGCTACCGTACGGCAGCACGTCGCCGGATGCAGCTGCCGCGGCTCATCTCCTGGGCGCCACGGAAGGCATCGCGGCCGACCCCGTCTACACCGCTCGGGTCGCAGCTTCGATCGCGGCCTGGGCAAAGGCCGGCCGCCTTTCGGGCAAGACCGTGGTCCTGTGGCACGGCGGCGGCATCCCGGCACTCTTCGAGGACTACGGAGCGTGAACGAATCATCACGTCGCACGACGACGACACGAGGCAGAGCGGAGGACCAGGATGAGTGAATCGCTGCTAAAGCCGGCAGCCAGACTTGCGGACGTGCCCGCGTCCAAGATTCGAGTCATCTTTGACCGAGCCCACGAGCTGGAGGACCAGGGGGTCCATATCTTTCACCTCGAGATCGGACGCCCTGACTTCGATACGCCCGCCCTTATCAAGCGCGCGACGGTCAAGGCGCTGGACGCCGGTGCAGTCCATTACGCCTCCAACTGGGGCATCCCGGAGCTGCGCAACGCGATTGCGGCGAAACTGAGCCGCGACAATGGCCTGACCTACTCACCGACAGACGAGATCGTCGTCACCATCGGTGCCAATGAGGCCGTATGGATCGCGATGATGGCCTACCTCGATCCCGGCGACGAGGTGATCATCCCCGTCCCGGCGTGGCCGCACTATGCGCAATGCGTACGGCTGGCTGGCGGTATCCCTATCTTCCTCCAGCTCCAGGAAAGTGATGGTTGGCGGATCGACCCCGAGGCGCTCGGGCGGGCGATCACGCCGCGGACGCGGATGGTCATCCTCTGCACGCCTCAGAACCCGACCGGCGCGGTGCTCGACCAGCGGCGGCTTGAGGCGATCGCGGCAAAGCTCCAAGGCACCAACGCCATCGCGCTCTCCGACGAGATCTATGAGCATCTGATCTATGACGGCGTGCGCCACGTGTCGCCGGCCTCGATCCCGGGGATGCGCGAGCGAACGCTTGTCGTATCCGGCTTCGCGAAGGCCTACGCGATGGATGGCTGGCGTCTCGGCTACCTCGCGGGTCCCCGCGAGCTCGTCAAATGGGCGCTGCGCGTCCACCAGTACACCACGGTATGCGCGCCGACGTTCGAGCAGTACGGTGCAGCTGCCGCTCTCGACGGTCCGCAAGACGACCGCGAGCAGATGGTCGCCGAGTTTGCCCGCAGACGGCACGCGATCCTCGACGTCCTCGGGGCTCAGGACGTCCTGAGGTACTCCCCGGCTGAAGGCGCGTTCTACTTCTGGGTCACGTACCCGGACGGTGCCCCGCCTGCCTCGGAGGTTGCGATGGGTGTCCTTGAGGAGCAGCACGTCGCCGTCGTCCCGGGAACCGCCTTCGACGAGACGCAGGAGCGCGCGTTGCGCATCGCGTACTCAGCGCCGCTGGAGGACGTGACCGAAGGGATCCGCCGGCTCATCGATTATGTTCGCCGGCACACGAAGGCATAGCGTCGAACCCGTAGGCGGGAAGGAACAGAGATGAGCGAGACGAAACAAGCCATCCCGGAGCTCGTCGGGATCCGAGCGCGCCGCCTCCTGGACGTCCGGTCCGGGCGCTATGAGGACAACGCTGTCATCGGCGTGCGCGGCGACCGGATCGAATCCATCGGAGCGCCGCTGCCGCCTGGGACCCAGGTCATCGATCTCGGAGACCGCGTCCTCATCCCCGGCCTGATCGACTGTCACACCCACGTCTTCCTCCAGGGGACGCGAGACAAGGCCGACTTCCCGTATCAGCTACTCCAGGAGCACCGCTCCCACCGCGTGGTGCGAGCTGTCCGAGCGCTCCGCATCGCGCTCGACCATGGGTTCACGATCGTCCGGGACATGGGAACCGAGGGCGCCGCCTACGACGATGTCGGGCTTCGTGACAGCGTCGCAGAAGGGGTCATCCCGGGACCGCGAATGCAGGTTGCCGGCCCGGCGATGTCGAGCACCGGGACCTACTCGATCTCGGGCTACCGCGACGACTGGAAGTACCCGTCAGGCGTCTTTGTCGCTGATGGCGTGGAAGGGTGCCGCCGAGCGGTCCGCGAGCAGATGGCGTACGGGCTCGAGTGGATCAAGGTATACGCGAACGGCGGCCCGGGCGAGCGGATGACCGAGGATGGCTACATCGAGTCGCCATCGAACTGGACCGCGGAGGAGTTCAAGGCCATCGTCGACGAGGCGCATGCCCGCGGTGCACGTGTCGCCTCGCACGCGACGTCGGATACCGGCGTCCGGATGGCCCTCGATGCTGGTGTCGACTCGATCGAGCACGGCTTCTCGGTCCGGCCAGAGATCGCTCGCCGGATGGCTACGCAGGGTGTGTACCTGTGCCCGATGCTCCTACCCACCGAGTATGTCTCAGAGGTCCGTGCCCGTGAACGGACCCCGCTGTGGGGACACGCACCGGCGATCCAGGCGCGCTCCCTCGGCAACTGCCTCGACGCGGGCGTCAAGGTCGTGTTCGGGACCGACGCCGGCACAGCGCCATGGACGGAGGTCAACGAGGCCGAGGAGTTCGCATTCGAGACGCGGCTCGGCATGTCGCCGATCGAGGCGATCCGGAGCGCGACGTCCCTCGCCGCCGAGCTCCTCGGCGTGGCTGGCGAGGCCGGCACCCTCGAGGCAGGAAAATGGGCGGACATCATCGCGGTTCGCGGAGACCCCCTCGCGGATGTCTCCACGCTGACGGGGGTCGACTTCGTCATGAAGAGCGGCCAGGTTCACCGCTCTCCCTCCGATCTGATCGAGGATCGAACGATCCTGGAGGCAACCGAGTGACAGCCATGGAGGCGACCGAGTGACAGCCCAGACCGATGCTGTCATCGCCGGTATCGAGCGCTTGAAGCTCGACTTCCTCCCGTACCTTCCATCCAGTTCTATCGCGCCGATCATCGAGCACTTCCGCTTGAAGAGCGGCCGGACTGGTGCGCCGGTCGCGTTCCCCATCTCGCGAGAGGAAGAGGGTGTGGGAATCGCCGGCGGGATCGCGCTCGCGGGCCGCCGTGCTGCGATGCTCGTTCAGGACAACGGATTTGGCAACTCGCTGACGGCGCTTACGACGTTTGCCGTCGCCTACAACGTCCCCCTGCTCGTGCTGGCGAACACCCGTGGTGGCCTGGGCGAGTACAACTCGATGATCCACACGTTCAGCGCTGGGGTGCCCGCGATGTTGAGCGCGGCTCGCATCCCAGCGTTCCTCGTGGATCGTCGCAACTCGCCCGACGACTGGACCGGAACGATCGTCGAGGCATACCGGCACGCAGAGATGACCCACCGTCCGGTCGCTCTCCTCATGGACTTCTGGGCGCCGGAGCCGGAGGTGGGCAAATGAAGCGGATCGAGGCACTCGAGGCGATCCTTCCGGCCATCGAGACGGTGCCTGTCGTCGTCACATGCGCGGCGACGACGCGCGAGCTCGCGTCGATCTCCGACCGCCCGAACTACCTTTACCTGCTCGACTCGATGGGGCTCGCCGTCTCGGTCGCCACCGGTCTCGCGCTCGCGCTCGACGGCGAGCCGGTAGATCGGGTCGTCGTGATCGAGGGCGACGGTTCGCTCCTCATGAACCTGAACGCACTCGCGACGCTCGGTTTCCTCGCGCCTCAGAAGATCGTCGTCGTCCTCCTTGACAACGGCGTCTATGGCTCCACGGCGGACGTCCCGACATATACCGGGAAGCTCGACCTCGCCGAGATGGCGCGGTCCGTCGGGGTGGCCGTCTCGGTCGCGTCGGAACGGTCAGGGCTG
Organism: Candidatus Limnocylindrales bacterium; assembly: GCA_038327765.1. Classification (GTDB taxonomy): domain Bacteria; phylum Chloroflexota; class Limnocylindria; order Limnocylindrales; family CSP1-4; genus SPCO01. Next base: position 22,655 of record JBBQLI010000031.1, read on the forward strand.
GTCGACGCACTTGACCGTGCATTCGCGGAGCCCGGCCCGCATTTCCTCCATGTCCGGATCGAGCCAGGCAACGCCACATGCCCGCCGTACCTCCCAGATCCGGTTGCGCTCAAAGTGCGATTCGAAGCGTGGCTCGCGGGGCACGTGCGAGCCATACGCCCGCCGATCGCACGATGAGGAAACCGAAATGACCACGCAGCCTGGCACCGACCCCACGCGACGATCCGGACCCTCACACCCGACGGTGGTGATCGCCGCCGACGGGACCGCGGTCGCCCTGCCCCGGACAGGCCTGTTCATCGGTGGCGAGTGGCGGCCTTCAAGCCGCGGCGCGACCATGGCCGTTCGCGACCCGGCCACAGAGGAGGTCATCGCCGAGGTGGCTGACGGCGAGGTCGAGGACGGCATCGCAGCGTGCGCGGCGGCGTCAAGGGCCGCCGCCGGCTGGGCCGCAACACCACCCAGGAAACGCGGAGAGCTGCTCCGTGCGGCCTTCGAGCGGATGATCGAGCAGACCGAGCGGCTCGCCTACCTCATGAGCCTCGAGAACGGCAAGACGCTCTCCGACGCTCGTGGGGAGGTCGGCTACGCCGCGGAGTTCTTCCGCTGGTTCTCGGAAGAGGCGGTCCGGAATCGAGGTTGGCTCGGCACGAACCCGGCTGGCACCAACCGGATCGTCGTCCTCCATCAGCCGATCGGCGTCTCCGTCCTCGTGACGCCCTGGAACTTTCCGGCCGCGATGGCCACGCGCAAGATCGGCCCGGCTCTCGCCGCGGGTTGCACCGTCGTCCTCAAGCCCGCATCGGCCACGCCCCTCACAGCCCTGGCGCTCGCCGAGATCCTGGCCGAGGTTGGTGTGCCTGACGGCGTCGTCAACGTCGTCCCGTCGTCGCGCTCGGGAAAGGTCGTGTCGGCGATGCTCGGCCGACCGGACGTTCGCAAGCTCTCGTTCACTGGATCAACCGGGGTCGGTAAGACGCTCCTGGCGGAGGCGTCGCGGCGCGTCGTCAGCTGCTCCATGGAACTCGGCGGGAACGCGCCATTCCTGGTGTTCGCAGATGCGGATATGGATCAGGCCGTCGCGGGTGCCATGGTCGCGAAGATGCGCAATGGCGGCCAGGCCTGTACAGCAGCCAACCGTTTCTACGTCGAAGAGGGCGTGGCCGACGAGTTCGCCGAGAAGCTCGGCGTGGCGATGTCGAGGCTGGTGATCGGCGCTGGCACGGCCTCCGGCACCGAGTGCGCCCCGCTGATCAACGCCGAGGCGCGGGACAAGGTGGGCCGCCTCATCGAGGACGCAGTGGTGCGCGGCGCACGAATCGTGTGTGGGGGGCATCCGATCGACGGCAAGGGCTATTTCGTCGAACCGACGGTGCTGACCGGCATTCTGCCGGGATCGGAGCTGCTCGACGACGAGATCTTCGGCCCAGTTGCCCCGATCATCCCCTTCCGCGAGCCTGCCGAGGCGGTCGCCCAAGCGAATGCGACCCCGTACGGCCTCATCGCGTACGTCTACACGAAAGATCTAGCGCGGGGACTCGCCGTCTCCGAAGCGCTTGACGCCGGGATGATCGGGCTGAATCGCGGCCTCGTCTCCGACCCGGCCGCTCCCTTTGGGGGTTTCAAGGAGAGCGGGCTCGGGCGCGAGGGTGCGGATGTCGGGATGGCCGAGTTCCTGGAGACGAAGTACATCGCGACGAACTGGTAGCCGCCCGGCAGCCCGCGGCACAGCATTATGGCGAGAAGCGTTCCGCGGGTCCGGAGCACGCCCGCCAGCTGCGCGTGGGTTGCCTGCACAGCTGAAAGGAACTGGGCACCGCGCAGCACGCCCCAAAATACGACGGCCCTCGGACACAACGTCCGGGGGCCGTTTCACGTTCGAATAAATTGGCTGGCGAGGAAGGATTCGAACCTTCGATCTCCTGATCCAGAATCAGGCGCCTTACCGCTTGGCCACTCGCCAGTGGAACCGGTGCGCATGATACCCGACGAGACGCGGATCGGGCCGCGCGGGACCCGGCCGCCGGCTCGACCGGACCCGGCTCGTGATCGGGATCCGGCCGCCGCCTCGACTGGATCCGGCCGCGAATCTGTCATCTACTAACCCGGGTGGTACGGGACAGGCCGAACGGGTCTGGGATGGCAGGTTCTTCGCCACATACCAACCCGGGTGGTGGGTGGACCCGTTTCGGGCAGGAATCGGGGCTTCACGCGACCAAAGGGATGTCGCGTACCACCTCCATTGGTATCTGACGATTCTTACGCCCGGTAGCGCGCCTTCCGGGCGCCCGCGACCCGCCCCGTCGGGTGCGGCATTCCGGTCGCCGGCGACGCGCCGGCGACCCGCCCCGTTGGGTGCGGCATTCCGGGCGGCGGCCGGACATGGGCGCGGCCCCCTCTCGGCCGGCGGCGCCGGCAGGGGCCCGCCGATCGTCACGGTCCAGTCCCGTAGAACGCTGCCGGGCGCCATCCTTGCTACCCTGCGCCGGTGAGGAACCAGCCAGACGACACCGCGCGCTTCGACGCGCCCGCCGAGACTCCCACGCCACGGCCCCGCTACGTTCCCGCCATCCTCGACGCCGTCGTACCGGGGCTCGGTCACGTCGCCGCGGGCCGGCCGCGACGAGGGCTCCTCTTCCTCGCCCCGATCGTGCTGGCGATGGCCGCCGTGGTGGTCATCGTCCTGACGACATCCACCGCGCGACTCGGCGCCGAGCTCCTCCAGTCAGACGTCATCTGGGGCCTTCTGATCTTCCAGGGCCTCCTCCTGATCTGGCGACTCCTGGCGGTCGGATCGAGTCTGTTCGACAACGGGGCGCCCCGTCCTAGCCGACGCGACGCGCTCCCCGTCGCGATCCTGCTCATCGCGGTGATCGTCCCGCAGGCCTTCGCCGGGTACGTCACGAACGTCGCGCGCGAGAGCGCCGATGAGGTCTTCGTCGACCAGTCTCCGGTCGCGGCGGTCCCATCCGGCTCGGCCGAACCCGACCCGAGCAACCTCGAACCCGCATCGCCGTCGCCGTCCGGCTCCCTGCTCCCATCGGATTCGCCGAGCCCCACGCCGGGCGTACCGCGCATCAACGCGCTGGTCATCGGGCTGGATTCCGGTCGGCAGACGATCCACACCTACTCCACGGACACGATGATCATCGTGTCGCTGGATCCGGTCACGGGTGCCGTCTCCGAGGTCTCCATCCCGCGCGACATGGTCGATGTCCAGCTCAAGGACGGTCGCACGTTCCGGGGCAAGATCAACGGGCTCGTGGCGTACGCCCGCAACCACCCGAAGCAGTTCCCGGGCTCGGATGGCACCGGGTTCGATGTCCTGCGTGGCGCCCTGGGCACGCTGGTCGGTCTCGACATCCCCTACTACGCGGCGGTCAACCTCAACTGGTTCGTGGCCGTCGTCGACACGCTGCGCGGCGTAACCGTGAACGTGGCCCATTCCTTCTGCGACCCCACCTACAGCGAATATGGCTACCAGAACGGGTTCGCCATCACGGCCGGCAAGCACCATCTCAATGGCTTTCAGGCGCTCGCCTATGCGCGCGTCCGCCACGCGAACGGGGAGAGCGACTTCACCCGGGCGGCGCGTCAGCAGGAAGTCCTTGCCGGGATCCGTGATGCCGTGGAGCACGGCGGGTTCATGAACGACCCCATCGGGTTGATCAAGGCGCTCGGCAACACGATCCAGACGAACCTGCCGCGCAAGATGCTCCCGGATCTCGCCGATCTCGCCGCGGCGGTCAGCCGCTCCGACACGTATCGCTCGGTGATCACGCACCCGCTGGTGAAGGCCGGGTTCGATGATCGCGGCTCGATCCAGCTGCCGGTCATGTCCAGGATCAACGCCCTGGTGAAGGCGATCTTCCCGCCGTCAGGCACACTCCCGGACGCGAAGTACCTCGCTCCCAAGGCGGTGAGTGGATCTGCGAACGGCAGCGGCGTCAGCGGCTGTGCACCGGCCGCGACCCCGAAGCCCACGAAGAAACCGACACCGAAGCCGACGGCGACGCCGTCGGTAGCCGCGAGCGATGCCTCACCATCGCCCAGTCCCTCGCCGGTCGGGCCATAGCAGCGCTTCCTCGGCGGGTCCGGAGGTCGCCCTCATGATGGGTACGTTCGGGCGGTTGGTGCACTGGACCGGTGCACGTACCCTCTGGACATGCCCGAACCGCGCCCGCGCCCTCGGATCGTCGCTCGCCATAGGGATCGCCCCGGGGCGAAGCGTGTCGTTCACCTGACCGTCCTGACCGTCGTCATGGCGCTCACGACCGGTCTGGCGGCCACCGTCTCGGCCGCCCCGAGCCTTCCGTCGTGCGCGGTGGCCGACACCGCAACGGCCCAGGGTTCGATGAACGACTGGGACCAGAGCGTCCTCGATACGCGGTTCAGGCTGGGTTCGTCCTATGCGCCAAAGGACCTTCGCTCGACCGCATCGGCGTCGCTGAACGGCGGTCAGAAGGTGCGACGGTTCGTGATCGCGGATCTCGGCGCGATGGCCCGGGCCGCCCGCGCAGCCGGCGCCCGACTCGCGGTCCAGTCCTCCTATCGAAGCTATTCGACGCAACGATCGACGTTCGCCTACTGGGTGCGGGTGGGCGGCTATGGCCAGGCGCTCCGGACGAGCGCTCGAGCGGGTCACAGCGAGCACCAGCTGGGGACGACGCTCGACTTTCGCAGCTGGGGCGGGCGGGCCGCCTGGTATTACCCGGACTGGGCGACGACGAAGGCCGGGAAGTGGCTCAAGGCCAATGCATGGAAATACGGCTTCGTCATGAGCTACCCGAAGGGCAAGGGCGCGATCACGTGCTACTCGTACGAGCCGTGGCATTACCGCTACGTGGGCAAGGCCGTCGCAACGCAGGTCCACGTCAGTGGTGTGACCCTGCGGGAATTCCTTTGGGCACAGCAGGTCACGCCGACTCCGACTCCGACTCCGACTCCGACCCCGACCTCGACCCCGACGCCATCGCCGATCCCGAGCGGCACCGGCAGCCCGAGTCCGGACCCGAGCGCGAGCGCGACCTCGTCTCCCTCGGCCAGCCCGTCACCCACGCCGTCCTCGTAGTCCCGCGCCGAGATCAGCCGGCCAGCGCCTCGCGGATCAACGTCGTGAGCTGGTCCCATTCGACCAGGAACGCGTCGTGGCCCTTGCTGGAGTGGATCTCGCGATAGCGCGCGTCGACACCCGCCCCGATGGCCGCGTCCACGAGGACCCGGACCTGGCGGGGACCATAGAGGATGTCGTCCTGGATGCCGATGCCGGTCAGCTTCGTGTCGGTCGTCGCCAATCGCTCGAGCGCGCGGTCCCGGCCACCCCATGCGACGGCGATGTCGTGCTGATCCATCGCCCGCACCAGCGTCGCGTACGTCAGCGGGTCGAATCGTTCGATGATCTTGTCGCCCTGATGGTCGAGATAGCTGACGATC
>JBBQLI010000032.1:0-27809 GCA_038327765.1 Candidatus Limnocylindrales bacterium
CGCTTCCGATCCCAGGAGCGGATCAGCTTCCGGATCCAGGCGGTCAGCGTCTACGACCACGTCGACTGATGCGTTTCGGGCTCCAGCTCTGGTCGGAGAACACGTCGTGGGCCGGCTTCCGCGACTCCGCGATCGCGGCCGAAACGGCCGGCTGGGACTCGATCTGGACCTGGGATCACCTGCTCGCGATCTTCGGACCGTGGGACCAGCCCACCTTCGAAGGCTGGAGCGTGCTGGCCGGTGTGGGTGCGGTCACCTCGAAGGTGCGCCTGGGATTGATGGTCGGAGCGAACACATTCCGGAACCCGGGACTGACCGCGAAACTCGCCACGACGCTCGATCACATCTCGGACGGTCGGGCCATCCTGGGCATCGGCGCCGCCTGGTTCGACCGCGAGCACGAGGCCTTCGGGATCGACTACGGGACGAGCCCCGGCTGGCGTCTTGACCGGCTCGACGAGTCGGTGATGCTCATGCGTCGCCTGCTGGACGGGGAGCGGCTCAGCCACCAGGGCACGGCTTACCAGCTCGTCGATGCGCTCGTCCTGCCGCGACCGGTCCAGCCGCACCTGCCGATCCTCATCGGCGGCTCGGGCCCGAAGAAGACGCTGCGCATCGTCGCGGAGCGCGCAGACGCGTGGAACACCGCAGGCACCGTGGAAGGCGTCCAGGCGTCCGTCGATGCGCTCCGTGGTCACGCGGACGCCATCGGGCGCGATCTCGGCACGCTCGAGATGACCATCAGCTTCCCGCTGGTGATCCGTGACAAGGTGGCAGAGGCGCAGGCAGCCTATGACGCCCTGCTGGCCTTCAACAACGCCCCTGATATGCGCGCGGACACCTGCCTGATCGGACCGCCCGCCCTTCTTGCGGACATGCTCCGTCCCTATCTTGCGATGGGCTTCGAGACCGTCATCGTGCGGATGCCGGCGCCGTACGACCGCGAGACCATCGAGCGCATCGGGGAGTTGCGCGCGCTCCTGGCGTCGTGAAGGTCGTCGTCCTCGCCGGCGGGACGGGTGGGGCCAAGCTTGCTGAGGGCCTCCAGCAGGTGCTCGCGCCGGGCGACCTGACGGTGATCGCCAATACCGGCGACGACACCGAGCGGCACAGTCTCCTGGTGATGCCCGACCACGACGCGCTGCTCTACATGCTCGGGGGGAGGTTCGACTTCGAGCGCGGCTGGGGCGTCACGGACGAGACGTGGACCGTCATGGATGGCCTCGACGCCTACGGCGAGGACGCCTGGTTCCGACTTGGCGACCGGGATTTCGCCACCCACATCGCGCGGTCCGCTCGCCTTGGCCGTGGCGAGACGCTGACCGCGGCGGTGCTCGGTCTGCAGGCCGCGCTGGGGATCCCCACGCGGATCCTGCCGATGAGCGACAACCCGGTGCGGACCAGAGTGCGGACCGCGGCTGGCTGGCTCGAATTCCAGGAGTACTTCGTGCATCTTCGCCAGGGTCCGGACGTCCTCGAGGTCCGCGTCGATGGCGACCGGACCCCGACACCCGAGGCAGTCGCGGCGGTACACGAGGCCGACGTCATCGTCATCGGACCGTCCAACCCGATCGTGTCCATCGGGCCTATCGTCGACGGCCCGCTCGGAGAGCTGGTGCGGACCCGCAGGACGACGATCCCGGTCGTGGCGGTCAGCCCGATCATCGGCGGGCGGGCCCTGAAGGGCCCGGCCGATCGCATGCTCCAGTCGCTCGGCCACGAGTCGAGCGCGCTTGGCGTCGCCCGGCTGTATGGCGACCTCGCCTCGACGTTCGTCCTCGATCGGGTGGACGACGCCCTCGCTCCGACGATCGAGGCGCTCGGGCTGCGGACTCACGTGACGGACACGCTCATGACCGACGCAGCAGGGCGCGCCCGTCTCGCGGCAGACGTGCTGGCGGCCGCGGTGCCGGCATGACGAACGACGCTGGGCGCGACCGAGCGGGCGCTTCGCGGATCGCCGCGATCGTGCCGGTCGGCACGCTCGATCGGGCCAAGAGTCGGCTCGGCGAGAGCCTCGACGCGGAAGAGCGGCACGATCTCGTGACGCGCCTGCTCGGCCGGACGATCGCCGCCGCGCTTCAGACACGGGCACTCGCGGACGTCGTCGTGGTCAGCCCCGATCGTGAGATCCGGACCATGGCGGCCGCCGTCGGCGCTCGGACACTGCGCCAGGTGTCGCTCGGGCTGAATGCCGGCCTGGAGGAGGCGCGGGCCGACGTGATCGCCGGTGACGCGGATGCCATCCTGGTGCTCCCGATCGACCTGCCGTTCGTGACGACCGAAGCCATCGAGGCGGTGCTTGCGCCGCTTGCCGCAACCACGGATCCCTGGGCGCCGATCGCGGTCCTCGTCACCGATCGGCACGGGACCGGCACGAACGTTCTCGCCCTCCGCCCGCCCGATCTGATCGCGTTCGCGTTCGGACCTGGCAGCCGCACTGCCCACCGGGCTGCCACGGACGCGGCGGGCGCGCGGTACGTCGAAGTCGACGGACCCTTGTCGATCGACCTCGACACCCCCGACGACCTGGTCTTCGTCCAGGCGCGCGCGGCGGAGGGCCGTCGTGTCGGGTGAACGGCCGGCCATCGCGGTCCTGGCCATCGAAGGCATCGGCGAGATCGTCCCCGGCGACGACCTGCCCACGATCATCGCGGACGCACTCGCCCTGGCGAGCCGGCTCCTCCCCCTCCGCGACGACGATGTCCTGGTGGTCACCCAGAAGATCGTGTCCAAGGCCGAGGGCGCCATCGTGGACCTGACCGGGATCGAGCCGCGCCCCGAGGCGATCGAGTTCGCCGCGCGCTGGGATCGCGATCCGCGCCAGGTCGAGGTGGTGCTGCGCGAGGCCCGACGCGTGATCCGGATGGCCAACGGCGTCATCATCACCGAGACCCCGCACGGGTTCGTGTGTGCGAACGGCGGCATCGACGCCTCGAATGTGGGGCCGGCGTCCGGGTCGATCGTGACGTTGCTGCCGCTGGACCCGGATGCCTCGGCCACCGCCATCCGGATGGCCGTTCGCACTCGGTTCGGCGTCGATGTCCCGGTCATCGTGTCCGACTCGTTCGGGCGGCCGTGGCGTTGGGGGATCGTCGATGTCGCGATCGGCGTCTCGGGCATCGCGCCACTCGAAGACCTCCGCGGCGTCCCGGATGCGGATGGCCGGGTGATGCGGTCCACCGTTCGGGCGGTCGCCGACGAGCTGGCGTCGGCAGCCGAACTGGCACTTGGCAAGACCGCCCGACGACCCGTCGCGCTCGTCCGTGGTGCGTCGTTCATCCGGGCCGAGGCAAGCATCGCGGAAGCGCTCATCCCTGCGGAGAATGACCTCTTCCGCTGACGTGGCGCGAGGGGGGCGCGCCGAGAGGGACGGGGGGAGGAGGCGGGCGCGCGGGCGGGGCGGCAGTTTGCAATTTGATGCACTGATTCCGTTCGGTCCGCATCCTTGCGTTGGTGATGCCCGTCGACTGCATCACGGCGGAGTGGATCCGCGGCCTGGGCGGGTGCGCGGACGAGCGCGCGGACCTTCGGCGAGGCGCGCCCATACCTATGCAGCCGAACAGGCATCTATGCAGCCGACATGCATCGCCTTGACAACCACCACCGATGGCCCGAATCAGTGCATATCCGCCGGCCGACCGGCCAGCAGACGCCCGCAGTTCGCCCGCTCGGCATGGCGTGCGGCGCAGCCGCCGCCGCGACTTCGCGGTACGCTCCGCGCATGAAGATCGGATTGCAGATCAGCCGGTTCACGTGGCCCGGCGGCGACGCCGCCATCGGGGCCACTCTCGCGAGGATCGTGCGCCAGGCGGACGACGCCGGGTTCGACTCGCTGTGGGTGATGGATCACTTCTTCCAGATCCGCGGGGTCGGGAACCCGGAGGAGCCGATGCTCGAGGGGATGACCACCCTCGGGTTCATGGCGGCGCACTCCACCCGGGCCCGGCTGGGGCTGATGGTGGGTGGCGTCCACTATCGGGACCCAGCCCTGTGGGTCAAGTCCACGACGACCCTGGATGTCCTGTCCGGCGGCCGCGCGTGGCTGGGCATCGGTGCCGCCTGGAACGAGGAGGAATCGCGCGGTCTCGGCTTCGCGTTCCCGCCGCTCGGTGAGCGGTTCGAGCTGCTCGAGGACACGCTCCGCTTCGCCCATACGATGTGGACTGGTGAGCACGGCACGGACGGCGCGCTCGACGGCTTCCACCTGCACGCGACCCGAGCGCTCAATTCGCCGCAGGGACTCTCCCGACCGCACATCCCGATCATGATCGGCGGTGGCGGCGAGAAGAAGACGCTTCGCCTGGTCGCGCAGTACGCCGATGCGACGAACGTCTTCGGCGGCCCGGAGGCGATCGCCCACAAGTACGCGATCCTTGCCGAACACTGCGCGGAGCTCGGACGAGACTACGACGAGATCGAGCGGTCGAACCTGCAGAACTTCGCCGTCACGGCCGACGGCCGCGATGGGACCGAGACGCCGGCCCAGATCGTCGACCGGTTCGGCGAACTTGGCGACGCCGGTGCCCAGCACGTGATCGTAGGGATGCGCAACGTCCTGGACCCGGACGCCATCGACCTCGTGGGGCGCGACATCATCCCGCATCTGCGTGGGCTGTGAACGCACGAGGCGGGTGAGCGTGGCAGGGCCGTTCCCGCCTTCGATGCGATACCCCTGGGGAGTATCGTGCGCGTGGTAGGATAGACAGATGCCCGACCAGAACGACGGCGCGGAGACGCCCGCCTCGAACCCCTTCGGTGGGTTCTCCATCGCCATCATCGACAGCCCGGCCGAGTCCACGGCCGTCCCCGGCACCGGGGGTCCTTCGATCGGCACGAGCGGCGAGGGCCGGGTGGACGCCAAGGTCGTGATCGTCGGGTCGGGTCCAGCCGGTCTGACCGCCGCCATCTATGCGGCGCGGGCCAATCTTGAACCGGTGGTCCTGGGCGGTTCCGCGGCCGGCGGCCAGTTGATGCTGACCAGCGACGTGGAGAACTTCCCGGGCTTCCCGGACGGCGTCCAGGGTCCCGACCTGATGGCCGCGATGCGGGCCCAGGCCGAGCATTTCGGGAGCCAGGTGATCGATGTGGACATCGACCGCGTGGACTTCTCGACGCGACCGTTCCGCCTGTGGGCCCGCGGCATCGAATATCGGGCCCAGGCCGTGATCGTCGCTACCGGCGCATCTGCGCTCTGGCTGGGCCTCGATTCGGAGACGCGGCTGCGCGGTCGAGGCGTCTCGGCCTGCGCCACCTGTGACGGGTTCTTCTTCCGTGACCGCGAGATCGCGGTGGTCGGTGGCGGCGACACGGCCTTCGAGGAGGCGACCTACCTCACGCGCTTCGCGACCAAGGTCCACCTGTTCCACCGGCGCGACACGTTTCGCGCGTCGAAGATCATGGTCGACCGCGCCAACGCCCACCCCAAGATCGAGATCCATCCCAACACGGCGATCGAGGAGATCCTGGGCGACGCCAAGGTCGACGGGATCCGCCTGCGCGACACCGCGACCGGCGCGGAGCGACAGATGTCGATCGATGGGGTCTTCATCGCCATCGGCTACCGCCCGAACACCGATGCATTCCGCGACTGGCTCGAGGTGGACGAGGCGGGCTACCTCGTCGTCCACGATGAGACCGGCTCGAAGGTCGACGGCGTGTTCATCGCCGGCGACGTTCACGACCATCGCTATCGCCAGGCCGTGACGGCCGCCGCGGACGGCTGCAAGGCGGCCATCGATGCGGAGCGCTGGCTCGAGGCTGAGGGCATCACGGAGTCGGCGACGGCGACCGCTTGGTAGCGGGGGGACGACCGTGACCTTTCCGCGCGGACAGACGCGCACGGCCACAGGCGGCGCCTCTGGTGGACGCGGGACCGGCGGTGGCGGTGGTGGTGGCGGCGGTGGCGGGCGCGGGCGCGGCGGCCCATTCGGGATGCCGTCGACGGACTTCGTCCCGGTGCCGAAGGAGCGACGCGGTCGCACCCTGCGGCGCATCGTCGCCTTCTTCCGCCCGTATCGCGGGCAGGTCACGGTGGTGCTGGTCGCGATCCTCGCGACGAGCCTGATCGGCCTCGCGAACCCCTACCTGCTCAAGCTCCTGATCGATGTGGCGCTTCCCCAGCGCGACTGGGGACTGCTCAACCTCTTCGTCGGGCTGATGATCGTCCTGCCGATCGTGAACGGACTGATCGGCGTCGGCCAGGCGTACCTGAACAACGTCATCGGCCAGAACGTCATGCAGGACCTGCGCGGCGCCCTCTACACGCATCTCCAGGCCATGCCCCTGCGGTTCTTCACCGAGACACGGACCGGCGAGATCCAGAGTCGTCTCGCGAATGACGTGGGCGGCATCCAGTCGGTGGTCACCGACACGGCCAGCTCGGTCACGAGCAACGTCGCGATCGCGCTCAGCACGATGGTGGCGATGATCCTCATCGACTGGCGGCTGACGGCGCTGTCGCTCGGGATGCTCCCATTCTTCATGTACCTGACGTTCCGCGTGGGCAAGGTCCGCCGCGAGGTCAGCACCGAGACCCAGAAGTCGCTGGCCGAGATGACCGCGCTCACCGAGGAGACGCTCAGCGTGAGCGGTATCCTCCTGTCGAAGACGTTCGGCCAGCAGGACGCTTCGATCCGGCGCTTCCGCGGACTGAACGCCAAGCTCGCCGCGCTCCAGATCCGCCAGGCGATGGTCGGCCGCTGGTTCTTCATGATCATCGGCACGATCTTCAGCATCACCCCGGCGTTCGTGTACTGGCTCGCCGGCTTCCTTGCCATCAACCACGATCCGTCCGCACCGACGGTCGGCGACATCGTCGCGTTCACCACCCTCCAGAGCCGGCTCTTCTTCCCGCTGGGTCAGCTGCTCAACATCCAGGTGGAGATCCAGGGCGCCCTCGCCCTGTTCGACCGGATCTTCGAGTATCTCGAGATGGACCCCGAGATCGTCGATGCCCCCGATGCCGTCCGCCTGGTGCCCGCCACGGTTCGCGGCCAGGTGCGATTCCACGAGGTCTCGTTCCGCTACCCGACCGAGGCCGTCCCGTCCACGCGGGCGCTGGAGGCGGTCGCGCGACGCGAGTCGATGGCCGAGACCGACGACGCAGCGGGGTCCGCCACGGCGCAGGCACTCGACGGCGTCCCGGCGCTGGAGCTGTTGCCTGCCTTCGCCCTTGACGACATCAGCTTCCAGGCCGAGCCCGGCGAGCTCGTGGCGCTTGTCGGACCGTCCGGCAGTGGCAAGACGACCACCACCTACCTGATCCCGCGGCTCTACGACGTCGACACGGGCGCGGTCGAGATCGACGGGATCGACGTACGGAAAGCCACCCTCAAGTCGCTGGGCGATGTGATCGGGGTGGTGACGCAGGAGACCTACCTGTTCCACGCATCGGTGCGCGAGAACCTGATGTATGCAAAGCCCGATGCGACCGACGCCGAGCTGGAGACCGCGGCGATGGCTGCCGCCATCCACGACCGCGTGATGGAGCTGCCCGAGGGCTACGACACCGTGGTCGGCGAACGTGGCTACAAGCTGTCCGGTGGCGAGAAGCAGCGCATCGCCATCGCCCGGGTGCTGCTCAAGGACCCGCGCATCCTCATCCTCGACGAGGCGACATCCGCCCTCGATACCGTCTCGGAGCGACTCATCCAGGCCGCCTTCGAGCGGCTCATGGAGGGCCGGACCACGATCGCCATCGCGCATCGACTCTCGACGATCCTGCGTGCCGACCGGATCCTGGTCTACGACCACGGCCGGATCGTGGAGCGGGGAACACACGCGGAGCTGCTGGCGCTCGGCGGCCTGTACGGCCAGCTCTACCAGGAGCAGTTCCTCGCCGACCGGCCGTCCGCGCAGCCAGAGCCCGAGGAGGTACCCGCATGACCCGAGATCGTGTCGCTGATCTGGTTTACGAGGGTGGCTCGCGGTTCGTGGCGCGAACGGGGACCGGGCGCGACCTCGTCTACGGCGACCATCCCGAGACGAACGAGCTCTCCCCGGTCGAGACGATCGTGTCGTCACTCGCATCGTGCTCCGCGATGGATGTCATCTCGATCGCGACGAAGAAGCGCCAGGCGATCGAGCGCTACGAGGTCCATGCGGTCGGCGACCAGCGCGAGGCGTATCCGCAGATCCTGACCGAGGTGACCGTCACGCACGAGGTCTGGGGCACCGACATCAGCGAAGCCGCGATCCGGCGCTCGATCGAGCTGTCCGCCACGAAGTACTGCCCGGTCAACGCGATGCTGTCGGCGGGGGCCACCACGGTCCACCACGGGTACGTCATCCACTCGACCGGCACGAACCCATACGAGGCTGCCGGCGAGGTGATCGCCACCGGTCCGTACCGGCGCCCCGAGGTGGTCCAAGGGGCCTGACGCCGGCCTGCGCGCGGATCGCCAGCACATGGGGTACGTGACCGATCGGTGCCGCCGATCACCCTCCGATCGCCATCTGCCGTGGCGAAGCGCCACCAGCAAATCCCTACTTGTTCGGTCGGATATCTGCCTGTATCATCCTCGGGTCCCCCCATCCGACATCGACCGAGGATCTCCGATGCCATCCGCCATCCCCGCCGGGTCAACCGGAACCCTGCCGAAAGCCGGCAAGATCGACCCGCGCGGCCACCGATTCGGGGCCGGGGTATCGGCGATCGTGTTGATCGTGGCCTTCGTGACCGGGACGCCCCTGCTCGTCTTCCTCGCGTTCCTTTCGATCGGGGTCAGCGCTGCCTTCGGGCTCACGTATTCGATCTATGGAGCCATCTGGCGACGGATCGTCCGCATCGCGAAGCTCGGCCCCACGGAGCCCGAGCACGAATACCCTCCGCGGTTCGCGCAGGTCCTGGGCAGTGTCGCGCTGATCCTGGGGCTCGTGGCGTTCGGGGTCGGGGCCACCAGCATCGGCTGGGGTCTCAGCCTGGCCGTGGCCGCCCTCCAGATCCTGCTCGCGACCACCGGCTACTGCCTCGGCTGCCGTCTCTACTTCCTGCGCTGGTGGGTGCCGGATTTCGTGACCCGGATCTGGACGCGCGGCGCCAGTTCGGCGAACCGCCTCCGGGTGGAGCCGATCTCCTACAAGTAGGACCGGCCGGGGCGTGGGACGCCACGGCGAGCCAGGGTCCCGCTGGGCCGGCGAGCGCCGGGCTTCGTGGACTGCGGCACGGCACCGCGAACGACGTTGCGGCCTGGTTGCATGACTATGCAGGCACGTTGTATAGTCATCCGGCCATGACCGCCACCCCACCCGCCTTGACCACCGCTGCCGCACGGTCCCTGCGTGGGATCGACGCCTCGGGCGGGCCGCGCCGGATCCGGGTGGGCATCATCGGCGCCACGGGATATGTCGGCTCAGAACTGATCCGGCTCCTCTCCCGCCACCCCAACGCGTCGATCGTGGGCCTCCAGGGTCGCGACCGCGACGGCGATGCGATCGGCGGGATCCACCCGCATCTCGGTGGGACCGGTCTGGCTGTTCACTCGAGCCTGCCAACGGTCGACGCCGTCTTCCTCGCGCTCCCCCACGGCACGGCCGCCGGACTCGTGCCCGATCTCATCGCCGACGGAACGGCCGTCATCGACCTTGGACCCGATTTCCGTCTCCGGGCGCCGGCGGATTACCCGCGCTGGTATGGCTTCGAGCATCCGCGCCCTGACCTCCTCGCCCAGGCGATCTACGGCCTGCCCGAACTCCACCGCGCCGAGCTGACCGCCCTGGCCGATGCCGACACGGCCATCGTCGGTTCGCCGGGCTGTTACCCGACGGCGACCATCCTCGGGCTCGCCCCACTCGCGCGGGCCGGTCTGATCGGGGACCTGGTCGTGGATGCCAAGAGCGGCGTCTCGGGCGCCGGCCGCGATACCAAGGCGGACCTGATGTTCGGCGAGGTCAACGAGAGCGTGAAGGCCTACGGCGTCGGCGGCCATCGCCATACGGCCGAGATCGAGCAGGAACTCCTGGACATCGCCGGGCGAGCTGGCCTGGCCGGCGATGCCAACCCCGGGGCCGCCCCGCTCGACTTCCTGCCCCACTTGATCCCGATGACCCGCGGCATCTTCGCGTCGTCGCACGTGCGACCGACGCGGTCGGTCAGCCAGAGCGACCTGGATGCACTCTATGCAGGGGCGTACGCAGATGAGCCGTTCGTGACGGTCGTGCCGACACCGCCGGCCACCAAGCACGTCACCGGCAGCAACGAGGTCCGCATCCATGTCCGGCTCGACGAGCGGAGCGGCCGGATCCTGGTCCTGAGCGTTGTCGACAACATCGTCAAGGGCGCGGCCGGCCAGGCGATCCAGGCATTCAACCTCGTCCACGGTCTGCCGGAGACGGCCGGTCTCGAACAGTTGCCCCTCGCGCCATGACCACGACCCACCCGTCACCGGGCACCGCGCGGCCGACCGAGCTCCCCGTCGTCGAACGACGCGCGGTCCTGCCTCCCGGCTTCCGCGCCGGTGGCCTTGCCGCCGGGATCAAGTCGTCCGGGCGGCCCGACATGGCCATCATCGAGACGACATCCGGTCCTGCAGCAGCGGCGGCCGTCTTCACGCCGAACACGTTCGCGGCAGCCCCGGTCCGGCTCTCGCAGGCCAATCTGGCCGAGACATCGGGCGATTCGCGCGGTCGGTTCGGCATGGCCGAAGCTGTCATCTCCACGAGCGGGTCCGCGAACGCCGCCACAGGCGCCGCCGGCGATGCCGACCAGGCAGCCATCGGCCGGTTCGTGGCCGAGACGCTCGGGGTCGACGTGACCCGGGTCCTGCACCTGTCCACTGGCATCATCGGGACGCGCCTGCCGCTCGACATCGTGCGTGACGGCGTCGAACGGCTGGCCGCGGCATTGACCGACGACGACCGCGGCCTCGACGCTGCCGCGATCGCCCTGCGGACCACCGATTCGGTGACGAAGCTGGCGACCACCACGGTCCGGCTCGTCGATGCCGACACGCGCGGGATCACGATCACGGTCAGTGGCATCGCCAAGGGCGTCGGGATGATCCATCCGCGCATGGCCACGATGCTGTCCGTCCTGCTCACCGATGCGACCATCGCGCCGGACGTGCTGTGGAGTCTGCTCCGACCCGCCGCGGCGCGGACGTGGGATCAGCTCTCGGTCGACGGCGACACCAGCACCAACGATACGGTCTTCGTGCTCGCCTCCGGCGCCGCGGGGGGATCTCCGGTCGCTGGGGGCTCGGATGACGCGGCACGTCTCGGGGCGGCGATCGAAGCGGTCGCCCGCGATCTCGCGCGGCAGCAGGCCGCCGACGGAGAGGGCGCCAGCACGCTGATCACGGCCGACGTCCGTGGCGCCGCCGACGATGCGGATGCCCGGGCGGTCGCCCGGGCGGTCGTCTCGTCCAGCCTGGTCAAGGCGGCCGTCCACGGCCGTGACCCGAACTGGGGCCGGATCGCGGGTGCAGCGGGTAACGCGCGCCTCGCTGATGCAGCCGTCCTCGAGGCTGCCGGTCTTTCGCCGGTCGAGGCCGCCACGCGGGCGGGCACCGCCGCCAGTCTCGACCCAGAGCGCCTGCGGATCTCCATCGCCGGTCATCCCGTCTTCGACGGTGGCCAGGGCGGGCCGCTGTCGTTCGACCGCGCCGCCGCACGCGCCGCGATGGAAGCGGCGGAAGTCGTGATCGCCCTGGACCTGGGTCTCGGCACGGGCCGCGGTGAAGCCTTTGGCTGCGACCTGACCGAGACATATGTCATCGAGAACAGCGAGTACACGACATGAGCGAGATCCTGGTCATCAAACTCGGCGGCACCACCATCGCTGATCAGAGCCAGGTGCTTGCCGAGGTCGCCGCCGTGGCCCGCACGCGACCCGTGGTGCTCGTCCACGGCGGTGGCAAGCGGATCACCGAATGGCTCGAGCGGCTTGGCGTCCCGTCGCGGTTCGAGGGTGGCCTGCGCGTCACCGATGCAGCGTCACTCGAGGTGGCCGCCGCGGTCCTTCGCGGTGTCGTCAACAGCGAGCTGGTCGCCGGACTGCGCGACCTGGGCGTCGACGCGGTGGGGTTGTCGGGTGTGGATGGCGGGCTCCTCATCGCCGAGCGGATCCCGCACCTGGGACTGGTGGCCAGGGTGACCGGCCTGCGCCGCGATCTCCTGGACGCGATCCTGGTCGGCGGTCAGGTCCCCGTGGTGGCGCCGCTCGCGCGCGACGCGGACGGGATCGTCTGCAACGTCAACGCCGACGACGTAGCCGCGGGCATCGCCGCTGGCCTGGGCGCGCGCCAGTTGGTGTTGCTGACCGATGTCGACGGTGTGCGCGACGCCGACGGTCGCCGGCTCGATTCGCTGACCGTCGCCGAGGCGGAACACCTCATCCACAGCGGGGTCATCGCCGGCGGCATGGTCCCCAAGGTCCGGGCCGCGCTCGGCGCCCTGGGCTGGGATGGCGCGGAAGCGATCATCGCGGACTCGTCCGCACCACAGGCACTCACCCGCGCGCTCAGCGACCCGACGTTCGGGACACGCATCACAGCCGCGCGCACGGCCGGTCTTGGTGCCGCGTGAACGCGATGCCCGGCGCCGTCCACGAATCGAAGCGGCTTCGCCAGCGGGCGATCCGCGAACTGGTGGTCTCGCGTCGGGTCGGCAGTCAGCGCGAACTCGTCGACGCGCTCACCGACCAGGGCTTCGCGGTCACCCAGGCCACCGTGTCGCGGGACATCTCGGAGCTCGGCCTGCTCAAGGCGCCGCGCGGCGGCGACGGTCACGTCTATGTCGCCCCGGAGACCGTCTCGAGCGGGTCCGCCACAGCGACCGACGATCGACTGGCCCGCATCCTCGCCGATATCCCGGTGCGGGTCGGCCGCAGCGGCCTCACGCTGGTGCTGACCGGATCGCCCGGCACGGCAAGCATCATCGCGCAGGCGATCGATGAATCCACGCTGCAAGAGCAAGAGGGGACGCTGGCGGGCGACAATACCCTCCTCGTCCTGTTCGCCGACGAGTCGCGCCTGGAGCGTTGGCTCGCCAGGTTCCGCTCCATCGGCGCCGCCGTCGGCGCCACCACGTCCGATCCCACCCGCATCCCGTGGCACGGTATCCCGGAGGTCTCTCACCCGTGAAGAAGGTCGTCCTCGCGTATTCCGGTGGCCTCGACACGTCCGTCGCGGTCGCCTGGCTCAAGGAGCAGTACGACGCGGAGGTCGTGACGCTCACCGTCGATCTCGGCGGGGGATCCCTGCGCCAGGGCGTCGAGAAGCGTGCGATGTCGGCCGGTGCGAGCCGCGCCTACGTGGTCGACGCGCGCGAGCGCTTCGTGACGGACTTCGTGTGGCCCCATCTCCAGGCCAACGCCTTGTATCAGGGCGCCTACCCGCTCGCGACCGCCCTGGCCCGCCCGCTCATCGCCCAGCTCCTCGTGGAGGTCGCCAAGCGCGAGGGCGCGGATGCCGTAGCCCACGGCTGCACCGGCAAGGGCAACGACCAGGTCCGCTTCGATATCGCGACCCACGCCCTGGATCCGGGGCTCGAGGTCATCGCACCGATGCGCGTGGGCATGGGTCTGACCCGCGACCAGGAGATCGACTATGCGAACGAGCGTGGTATCGAGATCCCGATCACCAAGGCATCGCCCTACTCGATCGACGTGAACCTGTGGGGCCGCTCGTGCGAGACCGGTGTCCTGGAGGACCCCTGGGTCACCCCGCCCGCGAACGCCTACGAATGGACCGTCGCCCCAGCCGATGCGCCCGATGGCGTCGAGGTCACGATCGAATTCGAGGGCGGTATCCCGGTCGCGATCGACGGTGAGCGGCTCGATGCCGTGGCGCTCGTCGAACGACTCCACGCCCTGGGCGGCGCCCATGGCGTCGGGCGCATCGACCACGTGGAGGACCGGCTGGTCGGCATCAAGAGCCGCGAGATCTACGAGACGCCGGCGGCCACGATCCTTCATGCAGCGCATCGCGCCCTTGAGGGGCTGACCCTGTCGCGCGACACCCTGCGCTTTGACCGCATGGTGGCCGACGAACTGGCCCGCCTCATCTACGACGGCCTGTGGTTCTCGGCCCTGTCGCGCGACCTGCGGAACTACGTGGCCTCATCGCAGCGCGTGGTCTCGGGCGAGGTCCGGGTCCGGCTCGACCATGGCCAGGCGATCGTGACCGGCCGCCGCTCCCCGTTGTCGCTGTACGACAAGAGTCTGGCTACCTACGACGAGGGCGACGCCTTCGATCATGCGTCCGCGGTCGGGTTCATCGAGATCTTCGGCCTGCCGCTCCGGGTGGAGGCCGCACGCCACGGCGCGGTCGGTGCCCGCCACGGCGCGGCATGGACGTGGACGGATCCGCTCCTCGCCAGCCTCCCGACCACGGTCACGGACCCCGAGGGTGCGGCGGTCTAGGCCGCCCGACGCTCAGACCGGCCGATGATTGACGTGGACGACCCTTCGAGCGCAGAACGTCGCCTTCGCCAGCTGGCATTCGTCCACGAGATCGCCGGCCTGGCGACCTCCGCGCGCGACTGGGATGAGCTGATGCGCTCGATCGTGGATGGCACGACGGCCGCCATGAGCGTCGAGGTCTGCTCCTTCTATCTCGCGGATCGCGAGCGGACGCGACTGACCCTGGCCGCCACGAACGGACTCGACCGGGCCCAGGTCGGCAAGGTGAGCCTGCCGTGGGGCGAGGGCGTGACCGGCCGGGTGGCCGCGACACGTGAACCGATCGCCATCGCCGATGTCACGGTGGACGACCGGTTCAGCTGGGTCCGCGGCTTCGACAACGAGGCCCTCGCGGGCATGCTGTCCGTACCGCTGCTCTGGCATGACCAGGTGGTCGGGGTCCTCAATGTCCAGACGCGCGACGCGCGGTCGTTCAGCTTCGACGATATCGAGCTCCTCCAGACGATCGCGGCCCTTCTCGCGGGCATCGTCGAGAAGGGCCGCCTGACAGCCGAAGTCGAGGCCCGGCTCGCCCAGCTCACCGCACTCGACGCGGCCCGGGCCGAACTGCTGTCCGTGGTCACCCACGACCTGCGAACGCCGTTGTCCGTTGTCCGGGTCTACGTGGACCTGCTCTCCGACGCCGCAGCCGGAACCACCTCGGGCTCCACCGCCCCGCTGGACGAGGCCACCGTGGAAACGTGGCGGTCCGCCGCCGATGACCAGCTGGCGCGCCTGGATCGGCAGGTCGATTCCATCCTGGTGTCTGTCCGCGGCGACGGCCTGACCGGGCTGTCGCGGGCGCCGTTCGACGCGGCCGATGCCGTGGAGGACGTCGTCGAGACGCTGCGCCTCCTGCTGCGGCCGCATCCCATCCGCTGGGACCGGCCATCGGGTACGTTCGACGCGGTCGGCGACGAGACGCGCTTCCGCCAGGTGCTCGAGCAGTTGCTCGAGAACGAATCGAAGTACGCCCCGAGCGCGGACGGGGTGAGCATCGGGATCTGGCGACACGACCGCGAGATCCAGGTGTACGTGACCGACGACGGTCCGGGCGTCCCCATCGAGGACTGGGAGAGCGTCTTCGAGCCGTTCGTCCGGATCGAGGGCCGCGGCCGGTCACGCGGCTCGGGGATCGGACTGTTCGCCGCGCGTCGACTGATGACCGCGATGGGCGGCCGGATCTTCCTCGAGCCGAATGGCTACGCATCGTCCCGGTTCGTGGTGGCGCTGCCCCGCGGCTGACCCCCGCCGCTCAGGTCGCGCGCTCACGGACCGCCGGTCGGAGCTCCCCGAGATCGAGACGCGCGGTGGTGCCGCCATCCACCCAGAGGACCGTCCCGGTGATCCAGTCCGCGGCATCGGAGACGAGGAATGCCACGGTCTTCGCCACATCCTCGGGTCGTCCCACGCGCCCGATTGGGACGGCCCGGTCGGCCATCTCGGTGCGGTAGGTCGGATCGTCGAAGTAGCGCTCCACCTCGACCAGGCCCGGCCCGACCGCCACGACCCGGATGTGGTCGGCGGCCAGCTCCATCGCAAGCGATCGGGTGAACGCGATGAGCGCACCCTTCGTCGCGGCGTAGAGGACGTGGTCGGAGCCGCCCTGGATGCCATGGACCGAGGTCATATTCACGATCACCCCATGCCCTGAGGCCCGCAGCGTCGGGGCCGCCGCCACGGCACAGAAATACGCCGCCCCCAGGTTGAGCCGCAGAAGCGCGTCGAAGCGGTCCGGCGAGACCTGCTCGAACGGCATCGCCTCCGTGCGGCCGGCGTTGTTGACCAGGATGTCGAGGCCGCCGAGCGCCGCGATCGTGCGCGCCACGAGATCCGGACCGGCAGCCAGGTCGGTGAGGTCGGCTTCCAGTGCCACCGCCGACCCGCCGGCGGCCATGATCTCCGCGACGGTCGCCTCGGTGTCGGCGCGGTGCTCGTGATGGTGGAGCGCGACGGCCGCACCGCGATCCGCGAGCCGTCGCGCCACCGCGCGCCCGATCCCCACGCCCGCACCGGTCACGAGTGCAGAACGACCGTCGAGACGGGTATCGTCGCTGGCGCCGAGCACCGTCGCGTCTCCTGCTGCAAGATGCCGGGGAGCCGCAGTATATCGACCGACGAAAGGTGGTCCCCATGCCCGACGAACCCGTCCTCGTGGTCGATGCCCACGCCTTCATCGGCGAAGGGCCCGTCTGGGACCCGCGCATCGGACGGCTGGCCTGGGTCGACATCATGGAAGGCCGTCTGCACCTGACGGCCCCCTCGGGCGAGACCACCACCCTGACCCTGCCGTCAGCGGTCGGCGCGGTGGCGCTGCGTGCCTCCGGTGGCTGGGTCGCGGCCCTGGCCGACGGCTTCTGGAGCGTGGCGGATGACGGCACGTGCGAGCCGCTTGCGCTGGTGGATCACGGTCCAGAGCTCCGCTTCAACGATGGGAAGTGCGATCCGGCCGGCCGGTTCTGGGCCGGCACGATGGGCCTCGGGTTCGAGCCGGGGGTCGGGGCGCTCTATCGGCTCGATGCCGACCACTCGGTCCATCGCATGCTCAGCGATGTGACGATCTCGAACGGCCTCGACTGGAGCCACGACGGCCGGACGATGTACTACATCGATACGCCGACCCTGCGCATCGACACGTTCGAGTTCGACGTGGAGCGCGGCGAGATCGCCGATCGCCGGCTGTTCGCCACCATCGAGGCAGGCGCTGGCACACCGGACGGGCTGACCGTGGATGCCGACGGCTTCATCTGGGTCGCGCTGTGGGATGGCTGGCGGGTCCGCCGCTACGACCCGGACGGCGCCATCGAGCGCGAGATCCGCCTCCCCTGCTCCGAGGTGTCGTGCCCCGGGTTCGGGGGCGACGATCTTGGCGACCTCTACCTGACCACGGCCTGGCAGCTCTTCGACGAGGCCCAGCGCGCCCGCGAGCCGCATGCCGGTGGGTTGTACCGGGTTCGGCCGGGTATCACCGGTCGCCCGGCGGTCGCGTACGCCGGCTGATCCCGGCCCGGGACATGGTTCGAGCCGGCACGGGGTCCGTGCCGGCTCGATGCCGTGAGCGCTGGAGCTGCGACCGTCAGGCCATGGCAGGCAGGTCGTCGGGGACGTAGCCCACGACGCCCATCTCGGGGATATCGAGGCCGGCGATCTCCGTCTCCGCGCTGACACGCAACTTCACGAACCGGTCAAGGACCTTGAAGAAGATGTACGAGGCTCCGAAGGCCCACACGAACGCCACGATGGCGCCGACGACCTGGGCCATGAACTGGCCCACGTTGCCGTAGAGGAGACCGGTCACCTGGAAGCCGCCGTAATTGGCGGTGCCGTCAGCGAAGATGCCGGTGGCAAGTACCCCCCACAACCCGTTGACGCCGTGGACCGAGATGGCCCCGACCGGATCGTCGATGCGGCGGTTGTCGAAGAACGCGACGGACAGACAGACCAGGACGCCGGCGATGACGCCGATGATGGCGGCCGCGATCGGTCCCACGAAGCCCGACGGCGCCGTGATCGCGACCAGGCCGGCCAGCATGCCGTTGGCCATCATGCCGGGGTTCGGCTTGCCCTCCGTCTTCCACGTGTAGACCATGGCGGTGACGGCCCCGAAGCCCGAGGCGATCATCGTCACGACGGCGATGATGCCGATGCGCAGCGCGCCGTTCCCGGAGGCACCGAACGTCGAGCCCGGGTTGAACCCGAACCAGCCGAAGGCCAGGATGAAGGTGCCGAGGAGCGCCAGGACCTGGTTGTGGCCGCGGATCGGGTTGATGGACCCGTCCTTGTTCCACTTGCCGATCCGTGGCCCGAGGACCATCGCGCCAGCGAGTGCGGCCCATCCACCGATGGAGTGGACGACACCCGAGCCGGCGAAGTCGACGTAGCCGTTGCCCAGCCCGATCGAACCGAGCTGGCTCAGGAAGCCTCCGCCCCAGGCCCAGTTGGCGAAGAGCGGGTAGAGGATCATCGAGACGAAGAAGCCGTAGACGACGAACGGCTTGAAGCGCCAGCGCTCGGCCATCGACCCCGTCGGGATCGTGGCGGTCGTGTCCATGAACACGAGCTGGAAGAGGAAGAACGCGATGACGCCGACGTCGTAGGTCGCCCCGTTCAGGGCGAAGCCCGTGCCGCCGATGATGCCCCACGTATGGTCGCCGATGGTGATGCCGATCTCGTGGCTCAAGGGCGCGAGGCCGCCGAGATTGCTGACGCCGACGGTCCCGAGACCGCCGAACGCGAAGCCGAAACCGACAAGGAAGAACCCGACGATGCCGATGCCGTAGACCATGAAGTTCATGCTCATGGTGTGGGCAGCGTTCTTGGCCCGGGTGAACCCGGTCTCGACGAGGGCGAAGCCGGCCTGCATGAACATGACGAGGAAGCCCGTCACCAGCAGCCAGACGAAGTTGATGGCGAGACGGTTCTGGTCGACCATGTCGGCCAGCTTGAGTGCGTACGGTTCGGCTGCCTTGGCTGCGGCAGCGTCATCCTTCGTGATCGTGCCTGGGGCAAGACCGATCAGGTGATCGCCGGTACCGGTCGTCGTCCCAGCCGGATCTCCGGGCGCAGGGACCGATTCGCCGGTGCTCGCACAGGCAGCGACGACGAGCAGCGCGAAGGCGATCAGAGCAAACAGCGACAGTCGCTGTCTGGTCGCAGCCATGCGCCGAACGGGGCGTCGTGGTTGGATCGCGGGCACGTTGAAACCTCCTCCTCCAAAGGTGGATTGGATGGACGCCAGCGACCCTCCGACCGCCGACTTTGGGCCCTTACCGGGGCCTCGGATCTCCCGACGTCACGGCTGCCGCCGGTTCATCCCTCCCCGAACGGCGCGCTCGAGGCGACTGCACCGCGACGCAGGAACCGGGGCCGCCAGGACGGCAGCACGGAACCGAGCCGGATCGACTTGGCCGTCTGGGTCCTGACCATGGCCAAGGCCTTCGCGGCCGCCGCGGATTCGCGCGTCCCGGGCTCCACAGCGCGGAGCGCCCGCAGGAAGCGCACCTGGGCCGCGTCCAGATCGCCGACGCGATCGCGCAGCTCACCGGCCTTGAGGTTCGGCCAGAACCCGTCCGGGGCCAGCGCCAGGGCTCGTTCGATGGCGTTCTCGGCATCATCTGGTCGTGCGACCGCGAAGAGGCAGACCGCGAGGAAGGCGTGGGCATCCGCGTCATCGGGAGAGAGCGCGACGGCCGCCTGGAACGAGATGAGCGCTTCGCTGACACGCTCGTGGGTCAGGTCGCGCAGGCCGTGGTTGAGGAGCGTTCGGACCTCCTCGGAGCGATGGGCGGCGGAGGCGGCCGCGATGGCGGCGGAGACCTCGCGGTCCGGCGGTGTGGCGTCTGCGCTCATCGTCGATCGACCTCCATGCTCGCCATGACCACGGGGGAGGCCAACTGACCCACCGGTTCAAGGCTTGGCCATTTGATGGATCCGGCGGTCCGACACCAGAGCGAGATACCGATCGGCGCGATGATCGTGGTGGCCACGCTGACCATGACCACGGCCGCATAGACGCCGCTGTTGATCGCGCCGCTGTGGAGACCGACGGTGGCCGCCACCAGGGCGACCTCGCCACGGGCGATCATCCCGATGCCGACGAGGCTCGATTCGCGGCGGTCCAGCCCGGACATCGCCGCGCCGACTGCGCTGCCGATCAGCTTGCTGACCACGGCCACGCCAAGGAGCGCGAGTGCGAACGGGAGGACAGGCCCGATCGTCCGCAGATCTGCAGCAAGCCCGATGGCCACGAAGAAGACCGGAACGCAGAACGCCTCACCGCCGCGGATCAGACCCTCGCGGACCTGCGGCGCGACAGCCGATCCTGCGAGCGCGAGGCCCGCGACGTAGGCCCCGGTGATCCCGGCAAGCCCGCCCCAGGTCTGGACGACCCAGCCCGCGGCGAGGACGAGACCCACGGTGGCAGCAAGACCGCCGCCGCGACCATGCAGCGCCGTCATGGCTCGATCGAGGTGGTTCGGGACCCAGCGCAGCACGATCCAGACCCCGGCGATGGTGAGGGCCATCGGGAGCAGGGTGGCCAGCAGGTTGGACCCGCTCTGTGCCTCGGAGACGACGAGACCAAGGACCACAAGGCCGAGCACATCGTCGATGACGGCAGCGCCGAGGATCGTGACGGCCGCGCGGGTCTGCATGAGTCCCAGTTCCTGGAGCGTGGCGGCGGTGATGCCGACGCTGGTGGCGGTCAGGATCGCGCCGACGAAGGCAGCTTCGATCAGGGAGGTGCCGAACAGGAGTGCCAGACCCGCTCCGGCAAAGAACGGGAGGATGACGCCGCCGCATGCCGCGAGGAACGCGGCGCGTCCGACCTGGCGCATCGCCGCCAGATTGGTCTCCAGGCCTGCGATCCCGAGGATGGCCAGCGCGCCGAGTTCGGCGATCCCCTCGACCGAGCCCGTGGCTGAGAGAAGGTGGAGCACGCTGGGTCCGAGGATGATCCCCGCGCCGATCTGTCCGACGACTCGCGGCAGCCCGAGGAGGTGGGCGAGTAGGGCGCCGCCTTCGGCTGCCAGCAGGATGATGGCGAGCGTAGGGATCAGGTCGTTCAACCGTGGCTCCCGAGGGACGTGTGGTCCGGACCGAGCGTTCGCTCAGGTCTGCCGGCAAGGTAGGTCGATGGCTTGCATCGAACGACGCAGGGTGGGGTATCGAGACGGTCGCGACTCGGACTCGGGCAGAACGGTCGTCGCTACCATCCGGACGGCGGGACGCGGATCGGCAGCCCGGGACCTCCGAAGACACGGCGCAACACGTCGGGGCCCGTACCGCAATCCTGGATCTGCTGGGTCCGCGACGACCCCTCCGGTTTCCACCGGGCGTCGAGGACGACCCGTCCAAGCACGGCGGCGCGTGTGCAGCCGATGCCGTCGGGCGTGTCCGAACCACGGACGCCGGACAGGAAGCGCGGCGGGCGATCTCCCAGGACCGAGGAGCACCGCAACATTCGACCCAGCCGGCGCCGGTCCGCGCACCGCAAGCGCAAGGTTTTCGAGTCGACCGCACCGACGTCCGCAATGTTCCTGCTCGGTACCGTTCCACCCACGCTCGGACGTGCCTTGAGCGTGGAGTTGGAGGAACGGATGGATAGCGGCGATACCGCCTGGATGCTCGCCTCGACCGCCCTGGTGATGATCATGCTGCCAGGGCTCGCGCTCTTCTATGGCGGCTTGGTCCGCCGCAAGAACGTGCTCTCGACGATCATGCACAGCTTCTTCGGCCTGGCCCTGGTCTCGGTCGTCTGGGTGATCGTCGGGTTCAGCCTGGCCTTCGGGCCGGACGTCTCGCTCCCGATCCTCGGCACGGGCTGGATCGGCGGTCTCGACCACATCGGGTTCAACGGGGTGGGCCTGACGCCGGACACCTTCTATGCCAAGACCATCCCGTTCCTGCTGTTCGCGGCGTTCCAACTGATGTTCGCGGCCATCACGCCGGCGCTCATCACCGGTGCCTTCGCCGAGCGCAAGCGGTTCGGAGCCTTCGTGCTTTTCACCGTCCTGTGGTCGATCCTCATCTACTCGCCCATCGCGCACTGGGTCTGGTCCGAGAACGGCTGGCTCGCCAAGCTCGGCGCGCTCGACTTCGCGGGCGGCACGGTCGTCCACATCAGTTCGGGCGTGTCGGCCCTCATCGTGGCGATCCTCATCGGCCGCCGCGTCGTCAATGGCGAGAGCCTCGAACCGCATGACGTCCCGATGACCGTGCTCGGCGCGGGTCTGCTGTGGTTCGGCTGGTTCGGCTTCAACGCCGGGTCAGCGCTCTCGGCCGGCGGTCTTGCCGCGAGCGCCTTCGTGGTCACCAACACGGCCGCCGCGGCAGCGACGATCACGTGGGTCCTCGCCAGCTACGTCCACAAGGGCAAGGTCAGTGTCGTCGGCGCTGCGTGCGGTGCGGTGGCCGGTCTCGTGGCGATCACGCCGGCCTCGGGCTTCGTGACCGCCGGAGGTTCGCTCATCATCGGCTTCGTGGCCGGCGGCCTGTGCTACAGCGCCACCCTGCTGCGGGCTCGCATCAAGGTCGACGATGCGCTCGACGTCTTCGCCGTCCACGGTGTCGGCGGGATGTTCGGGGCGGTCGCGACCGGCATCTTCGCCACCTCGGCCGTGCAATCCACCTACAAGGGCCTGATCGACGGCAACGCCGGCCAGGTCGGCATCCAGCTCGTGGCGGTCGGCGCGACCATCGCCTATGCCGTCATCGGCACGTTCGTGATCATCAAAGTGGTCGATGCGGTCCTCGGGATCCGCGTCAATGCGGTCCAGGAAGAGGCCGGACTCGACCTGGCTGTCCACGGCGAAGCCGCCTACCAGCCGTAGATCGATCCTGCGGCCTCGTGCCGCGCGACCCCTGCAACGACACGACCGGGTGCTGCTCACCGAGCGGCCCCGGTCGTTCAGCGCCTGGTAGGCGCTACCCGGCCGCGACCACCCGCGACTCAGCGGCTCGGAGTCGTGCGTACCCGGGCTTCACGACCTCGTTGATGATCCGCAGCCGCTCATCGAATGGCGCGAAGGCGCTCTTCATTGCGTTGATCGTGAGCCACTCCATCTCACCGAGGCCGATCCCAAAGGCGGCGTCAAGCGCAGCGAACTCGCTCGACAGCGTCACGTCGCTCATGAGCCGGTTGTCGGTGTTGACCGTGACGCGATAACGCAGCCGGCGCAGCAGGTCGATGGGGTGCGCCGCGATGGACGGCGCAGCTCCGGTGTGGACGTTGGAGGTCGGGCACATCTCGAGCGGGACGCGCCGATCGCGCACGAAGGCGGCCAGCCGTCCGAGTTCCACGCTCCCATCGTCGCGGACCGTGATGTCGTCGACGATCCGCACGCCATGACCGAGCCGTTCGGCGCCGCAATACTGGAGCGCCTCCCAGATGGACGGCAGCCCGAACGACTCTCCGGCGTGGATGGTGATGTGGAAGTTCTCGCGGCGAACGTATTCGAAGGCGTCGAGATGACGCGTCGGCCGGTAGCCGGCTTCCGGCCCCGCGATATCGAACCCGACGACCCCCGCATCGCGCCAGCGGACGGCGCATTCGGCGACTTCGACTGATCGGGCTGCCTGGCGCATCGCGGTCACGATCGAGCGGACGACGATCGGATGGCCCGCCGCGGCCGCGCGTTCCTCGCCGAGCCGATAGCCAGTGAGGATCGCGTCCTGGACCTCATCGAGCGTCAGGCCGCGCTCCGTGCAGAGTTCCGGAGCCATTCGGACCTCGGCGTAGGCGATGCCATCGCCCGCGAGGTCCTCGGCGCATTCCGCGGCTACCCGGACGATCGCGTCACGCTCCTGCATGACCCCGAATGTGTGCGTGAAGGTCTCGAGATAGAGCTCCAGCGATTTCCGGTCCGCGCCACGACGGAACCAGCGAGCCAGCTCATCGACATCGGTCGTCGGAAGCGTGTGGCCATATTCCGCGGCCAGGTCGATCACCGTCGCGGGGCGCAGCCCGCCATCGAGATGGTCGTGGAGCAACGCCTTGGGCGCCGCGACGATGGTCGCGATGGTCGGCATGACAGAGATGGTAGGCGACGAGTGAATGGCATGATGGGCGGATGAGCGTCGAGATCCACGGCGAGGGCGGCGGGTTCGCGATCGGGTTGTCGCTGGATCGGCAGGACTTGCTTCCCGGCCGCCTCGTCGATGGGGCGTTGCGGATCAGCTCGAAGCAAGGCGGGACCTTCCGTGGCGCCCGGGTGACCCTGGTCGGCCAGGAGGTCTATCGATACGACCAGACCACCATGGACGCGGATGGCCATCCCCGGACGCAGATCCGCAGCGCGACCAAGGATCTGCCGCCAGAGCCCATCGCGGTCCTCGGAGCGACCGCGCTTGGCGCCGGCCAGGTCCACGAGGCGCGGTTCCAGATCCCGGTCCCGAGCCTGGGGCCGGCCACCTTCGTATCGACCGAGTACACCGTCAGATGGGCCGTCGAGGTGACGATCGATGTTCCAGGGTTCGATCCGCATCTCGAGATGCCCGTGACCATCCTCCAGCCCACCGGGCTGCTCCGGGCCGGCGTCATCAACGTCGCCCAGTTCGCGCTCTACCCGGACGCCGGTGTCGATGCCGGTGGCATGGAAGGGTCGATCTGGCTCGACCCCGTACCGCTCGTCGTCGGTTCGCCGTTTCGTGGACGACTGACGCTCAGCGCGAGCAGTGCCCGACAGGTCCAGGAAGTCCGGCTGGAGCTGCGGGTCGTCGGGCGCTCGACCGTGTCGGGCGGCCGGTCCGAGACCATCACCCTCTGGGGAGGACGCCTCTTCGGCCCGGGCACGTTCGGAGGCGTGGCACGCACCGACGAATTCAGCGGGACGCTGCCGGCTCGCCCGGTTCCCACCGTCGAGACGGAGCACGGTCGTTCGGACGCCGCCTTCCACGTGATCGTCGCGGTCGCCTGGGCGCGCGACCCGCACCTCCTCCGCGATGTCGCGATCTGCTCGACCGCGGAGGTCTAGGCCGGTCCGAGTCGCGCGCGAACTGCGGCGAGCGCCGCATGCACCCGAACCGGCGCCGTGCCGCCGGTCACGTCACAACTGGCGAGGGCACCATCGATGGACGCCGCTGACCGCAGTGCCGCGCCGATCCCCGGGTCCGTCGCCAGCGCGACGGCGTCCGCGTCGCCGCTGGCACCCAGGGCCACCCCGATGATCTCGTCTTCGAGCGCATCCAGCTGCAGGCCCGCCGCTTCGGCCTTCGCCACGAGCGAGCCGACGACGTGGTGCGCGACGCGGAACGCGATCCCGCGCCGGACCAGCGCATCAGCGACGGCCGTGGCGGTCGTGAACCCCTCGCCCGCGGCGGCTCGCATCTTCGCGGCGTCCACGCTCAGCGTCTCGATCATCCCCGCCAGCACGCCGAGCGACGCCTCGTAGACCGCGACCGCCTCGAACAGCGGCGGCTTGTCCTCCTGAAGATCGCGCTGATACGCCAGCGGCAGACCCTTGAGCAGTGCCAGCATCCCGGTCAGCGACCCGATCACGCGCGCCGCGCGACCGCGCACCAGTTCGGCAGGGTCGGGGTTCTTCTTGTTCGGCATGATCGAGCTGCCGGTCGAGAACGCGTCGGATGCGCGGACGAACCCGAAGCGCGGGTTCGACCACCACGTGATCTCCTCCGCGAGCCGCGAGAGATGGACCATCCCCAGCGCGACGGCCGCGAGCACCTCCACCACGAAGTCGCGGTCGCTGACCGCGTCGAGGGAGTTCGCGGTCACGCCATCGAACCCGAGCTCCGTCGCGGTGGTCTCACGATCCAGCGGATACCCTGCGCCCGCCAATGCCCCGGCGCCGAGCGGCGAGACGTTGACCCGCCGGCGCGCATCGGCCAAGCGTGCCCGATCCCGCTCGGCCATCTCCACGTAGGCCAGCAGGTGATGCGCGAACAGCACGGGCTGCGCCGGCTGGATATGGGTCGTCCCGGGTAGGACCGCCTCGCCCTCGCGCTCCGCGAGTCCGACGAGCGCCCGCTCGAACCCCAGCAGCGAATCGTCCAGCCGATCGATAGCCCGCCGTGTCCACAGGCGCAGGTCCGTGGCGACCTGGTCATTGCGCGACCGGCCGGTATGCAGTCGGCCGGCCACCGGCCCGATCCGGTCAGCCAGCGCGGACTCCAGGTTGAGATGGACGTCCTCGAGCGCCGGGTCCCATGGAAAGGTCCCCGCCGCGACCTCATCGGCCAGCCCGGTCAGCCCGGCGATCAGCTCCGCGACCTGGTCGTCGGTCAGGAGTCCCGCGCGACCAAGCCCGCGGACATGCGCGATCGACCCGGCGATGTCGTCCGCGGCCAGCTCCCGGTCGATCTCGACCGAGGTCGTGAACGCGGCCACGCGTTCGTCGTTCGCTTCGCTGAACCGTCCGCCCCAGAGTCGCATGATCCCTCCGCTGATGGTGACCCCATGCTAGCGGGCGAAGGCGAAGACCCGTGCCGGGTTCGTGACGAACATCGTCCGTCGCATCGCCGCGTCGATGCCACGTTCCGCCAGCAGTCGCGAGAACCCGTCGAGCAGGAACGTCATCCCGGGTGCGCCGCCGTATACGGACCAGTACGAGCGCCGCGCTGCATCCATCCCCAGCATGAGCCGGTCGCCGAACCCATCCTCGAACAGCCAGTCAAGCAGCTGAAGCGTCCCGTTCGCCTGGTCCGCTTTCCAGCGGAACCCGCCATCGAACGCCACGATCGCTCCCGCCGACAGCAACTCGCGGTGGTAGGCGCGGTCGACGATCTTGTCCGTGTGCGACAGGACGAGGTGGCCGAGGTCCACGCCGGCATCTCCGAGGAGCGCGACGATCGCGAGCGCCGCGGTCCCCTCCGTGCAATGGGCCAGGATCGGAACGCCCGTTTCGCGATGGACGATCGCGGCCGCCTCGAACGCCCGCACGTCGCGCGCCGACAACTCGTCCTTCGACCCGCCTACCTTGATCAGCCCGGCGCGATGGGCCGTGCCATCGATGCCGTCCGTGACCTCCGAGCGGAAGCGCGCCGCGAACGCTTCGGTCGAGGCGTCGTGCGTCCAGTGGCCGTCGGGGTAATAGCGCGCGATGTGGGCTCCGGTCGAGGCCACCACCTGGATCTTTGCCCGCGTCGCGATCGCTGCGAGCTTCGTCGCGTTCCGTCCGACCCCACCCGGCATCGCGTCGACCACGGTGCGCAGGCCCATGGCCACCACCGGGCGCAGCTCCGCGACGGCGTCATCGACTGAGTCGAGCCGGAAACCCGGGTCCATCTCCGGCAGCACGCCGCCGTCGATGATCAGATGCTCGTGGGCGTACGTGACCCCGATCTCGCCTGGGTCGATGTCGCCGGCGACCGTGCGGACGAACGTCACGCGTTGATGCCGGCGGCGAGTTCCACGATCGCGCCATCGGTCCGCAGCCGGTCACGCAGGGTGGAGATGGTCAGCTCGCGCGGACTGATCTCGGCCGTGGCGGAGATCGCGGCGGCTGTCCCGGCGGCCTGCCCCATCGCCATGCACTGGGCCATCGAGCGGATGGATGCGTGCGCGTCGTGCGTCGCCGAGAAGCACCGACCGGCCACCAGGACGTTGGTCGCGTCCCGGACGAGCAGGCTTCGATACGGGATGCCGACGACCTCGCCGTCGGGCAGGTACTGCCAGGTCGTCCCGGTCCCGGCGTGGTGATCCTCGATCGGCGCGCCACAGAGCCCGATCTGGTCGTCGAAGCCGCGCGCACCGACGACGTCGTCGCGGGTCACGCGGTAGTCGCCGTAGACCCGGCGTGTCTCGCGGATGCCTACCTGCGACGAGAGCGCGACGAGCGATGCGCCCTCGTAGCCCGGCACGCGATCGACCAGGAACCGGGCGTACTCAAGCGCCTGGCGACGACCGTCGATCTCGGCCCGGGTCAGGAAGTCGGGGTCGGTGGCGTTGACGATG
>JBBQLI010000033.1:0-27782 GCA_038327765.1 Candidatus Limnocylindrales bacterium
GTGCTCGCCCACATCAGCGGCAAGCTGCGCATGAACTTCATTCGCATCCTGCCCGGTGACCGCGTCCGCGTCGAGTTGTCGCCGTACGACCTGACTCGCGGCCGCATCACGTATCGACTCAAATGAACGACAGCACACCACCACGATCGAGGATCCGTTGAAAGTCAGAGCTTCCGTCAAGGCGCGCTGCGACAACTGCAAGGTCATCCGTCGCCACGGCACCGTGATGGTCATCTGCACCAATCCCAAGCACAAGCAGCGGCAGGGGTAACCGATGGCACGCATCGCCGGCGTCGACATCCCGCGTGAAAAGCGCGTGGAGATCGCCCTTACCTATGTCTTCGGGATCGGCCTGCCGACCAGCCAGAAGATCCTCGCCCAGACCAACATCAATCCGGACACCCGCGTCCGCGATCTCACCGAAGAGCAGGTCAACCGGCTCCGGGAGCTGATCGATCGACGCTACAAGGTGGAGGGCGACCTCCGCCGCGAAGTGGCGCTCAACATCAAGCGACTTGGCGAGATCGGGTCCTATCGCGGCCTGCGTCATCGCCGCAATCTGCCGGTCCGCGGGCAGCGCACCAAGACCAATGCTCGCCAGCGGCGCGGTCCCAAGAAGACCGTCGGCGTCCGGCGCAAGAAGTGACGAGGGACTGAGCAGGCATGGCGGAGCGCAAGAAAGCGGTCAAGCAGCGTCGGCGTGAGAAGAAGAACGTGCCCCAGGGTCACGTTCACGTCCAGGCCACGTTCAACAACACGATCATCACGATCACCGACCTTAACGGGGCGGTCATCAGCTGGGGTTCGGCCGGCGTCGTCGGCTTCAAGGGCTCCCGCAAGAGCACCCCGTACGCCGCTGCTCTGTCGGCCGAAGGCGCCGCGCGCCGCGCGATGGAGCACGGCATGCGCCAGGTCGAGGTCTACGTCAAGGGTCCCGGCGCCGGCCGCGAACAGGCCGTCCGGTCGCTCCAGTCCGCCGGGCTGGAAGTGACCGCGATCACCGACGTCACACCCATCCCGCACAACGGTTGCCGCCCGCCGAAGCGGCGCCGGGTCTGAGAGCAGAGGGACCA
Organism: Candidatus Limnocylindrales bacterium; assembly: GCA_038327765.1. Lineage (GTDB taxonomy): Bacteria > Chloroflexota > Limnocylindria > Limnocylindrales > CSP1-4 > SPCO01. The sequence goes on from JBBQLI010000033.1 coordinate 1,074, forward strand.
TGGCTCGCTACACCGAATCCGTCTGCCGCCTCTGCCGGCGGGAGGGCGCCAAGCTCTTCCTCAAGGGCACGCGCTGCTATACCAAGAAATGCGCCTTCGAGCGTCGCCCCACGCCTCCTGGCCAGCATGGTGTCCGTCGCCGCAAGGTCGGCGAGTACGGGCTCCAGCTGCGCGAGAAGCAGAAGGTCCGTCGCACGTACGGTGTCCTCGAGCGCCAGTTCCGCAACTACTTCGTGGATGCCGAGAATCGGCCGGGCGTCACGGGTGAGAACCTGCTTCGCTCGCTCGAGACCCGCCTCGACAACGTCGTCTACCGGCTCGGGTTCGCCACCTCGCGGGCACAGGCCCGCCAGCTGGTCAACCACGGCCACTTCGCCGTCAACGGTCGGCCCACCGACATCTCCTCGTTCCGCCTCCAGCCGGGCGACACGATCGAGGTCCGCGAGAGCCACCGACTTCGCGAGCCGTTCAAGATCGCCAAGGAAACGCTGCGCAACCACCAGGCCCCGGAATGGCTGCGGATCGATGCCGCGACCCTGACCGGCGCTGTCGTCACCCCGCCCAGCCGCGACCAGATGCCGCTCGATCTCAACGAGCAGCTCGTGGTCGAGTACTACTCGAGGTAACCGCACCCTCATGATCGAACTCGAGAGCCCGCAGATCGAGCCTGTCGAGGAAGTCGGCACGTTCGCGAAGTACGAAGCCGGACCCCTCCAGGCTGGCTATGGCGTCACCCTCGGCAACGCGCTTCGGCGCGTCCTCCTGTCGTCGCTCGAGGGCGCCGCGGTCACCAGCATCCAGATCCGCGACGTCTACCAGGAGTTCTCGACGATCCCCGGCGTCAAGGAAGACGTCACCCAGATCGTCCTGAACGTGAAGAAGCTCCGGCTCAAGAGCTATGCCGCACATCCCGTCCAGCTCCGCCTCATCAAGAGCGGCGCCGGTTCGGTGACCGCTGCGGACGTGGCCGAGTCCGCCGACGTCGAGATCATCAACCCGGAACTTGTCCTGATGACGCTCGACACCGATGACGTGACGATCGAGATGGACCTGACCGTCGAGCGCGGTGTGGGCTACCTCGGCGCCGAGCGCTCCGAGGCCCTCCCCATCGGCGTCATCGCGGTCGACGCGATCTTCACGCCGGTCCGCAAGGTCAACTACTGGGTCGAGGGCATGCGGGTCGGTCAGATGACCAACTACGACAAGCTCACGATCGAAATCGAGACCGATGGGACGATCACCCCGGAGGAGGCCCTCAGCCGCTCCGCGGAGATCCTCGTCAACCAGTTCCGCCCGTTCGTGACGATCGGCCTCGCGGCCGAGCCGTCGATCGCGGCGACCGGGGCGGCGACGCTCCCCTCGAACATGCTGGACATGCCGATCGAGGAGCTCGATCTCCCTATGCGGGCCTACAACTCGCTCAAGCGCAACAACATCGTCAAGGTGGGGCAGCTGCTCCAGCTCAAGGACGACGACCTGCTGCGCATGCGGAACTTCGGCAAGAAGTCCCTCGACGAGATGAAGGAACGCCTGCGCATGCGCGGCTTCATCGTCCCGGAGACGGAGACCGACGGTCTCGACATCGAGGACGGCGACGAGCCGTTCGAGGACGAGGCAGAGGTCTGAGCCGTGGCACACCGGATCGGTGGGCGCAAGCTCAGCCGCAAGCAGGGCCCGCGCATCAGCCTGTTCAAGAACCTGACCGTGTCCGTCATCCGCTATGAGCGGGTGAAGACCACCGAGGCCAAGGCCAAGGAGATCAGCGGTCGGGTCGAGAAGGCCATCACCCTCGCGAAGCGTGGCGATCTTGCCGCGCGACGCGCGATCGTGGCGCAGTTCCCGAACGAGCCGCTCGTCATCGACAAGCTGTTCGACGAGATCGCCCCGAAGTACGCCGACCGAACGTCCGGGTTCACCCGGATCGTCCGCCTCGGCCAGCGTCGGGGAGATGCCGCAGAGATCGTCCAGATCGAGTTGGTCTAGGGACCCGAGAGGGTTCCCCGTGCGCTACCGCGCAACGGTCGAATATGACGGGACGGACTTCGCCGGGTTCCAGGTCAATCCTGGGAAACGGACGGTCCAGGGGGTCCTCGAGGAGGCGCTCCTCCGCCTCGGCAGCGGGGCAGGGGAGCATCTTGACGGGACTGGCCGAACGGATGCCGGGGTGCACGCCCGGGAGCAGGTGATCGCCTTCTCCTACGACGGACGCCTGACGGCGACAGGATTGGCGCGATCGCTCGATGCGATCCTTCCACCCGATGTCGCCATCCGGGATCTGCGACGGACCACTGCCTCCTTTGATCCCCGCTATGCGGCGCGATACCGGGAGTATCGCTACACCGTCTGGAACGGGCCGCGCAGCCCGCTTCGCGAGCGAATGGCGCTCGGGGTGCGGGACCCGCTCGATACCGCCGCGATGGAACGGGTCGGTTCGGTCTTCATCGGCCGACACGATTTCCGGGCCTTCGGGGCGACGGACCGATCGCCGGTCCGGACCGTCATGGCGGTCCGGGTCCGGAGGCAGGGACGGCTCGTGACGATCGACGTCAGGGCCGACTCGTTCCTCCGGGGGATGGTCCGGCGCATGGTGGCCGTCCTCTTGAAGGTCGGTCTCGACAAGATGGATGAAGCAGCGGTCCGGGCGGCATTGGCCGGTCCGGGTCCGGCCCTCGACGGGGCAGCGGCCCCAGCCAAGGGGCTCTGCCTCCGGCGCGTCGCCTTCGGGCGGCGACCGGGCGAACGGAACGGAGAACGCGAGGAACGATGAACGCCAAGACCGTGGCTGTACGGGAAAGCGAGATCGATCGACGCTGGTTCGTCGTCGACGCGACGGACGAGACGCTGGGCCGTCTTGCGTCGCGTATCGCGCACGTCCTCGTGGGCAAGCACAAGCCGACCTACCAGCCCAACCTCGACTCCGGCGACCATGTGATCGTCCTCAACGCGAGCAAGATCGCGGTCACCCGCGACAAGCTCGAGTCGAAGGTCTACGCACGCCACAGCGGTTTCCCCCAGGGATTCAAGGAGGAGACGCTTGGACATCTCCTCGTCCGTCGGCCGGAGGAGCCCATCCGCCGTGCTGTCAAGGGGATGCTGCCGCATAACCGGCTTGGAGCACAGCAGCTCCGCAAGCTGAAGATCTACGCCGGATCCGACCATCCGCATCAGGCCCAGCGGCCTGAGCCGCTTGCCTGACCGAGGAGCTCGACCCGCATGACCGCCCCAGCCTTCTTCTCCGGGACCGGACGCCGCAAGACGGCGACCGCCCGTGTCCGGCTGCTGCCGGGCGACGGTGAGATCGTCGTCAATGGCCGTTCCCTCGACGAACACTTCGGGAACGCCATCAACGAGTCCGAGGTCCGGATGCCGTTCCGCGTCACCGGCACCGAAGGCCGGTTCAACGTCATGATCAAGGTCGAGGGAGGCGGCGTCACCGGGCAGGCCGGTGCCATCCGTCACGGCATCGCCCGCGCGCTGCTCGAGCTGGACCCCGAGGGCTACCGGCTTCCGCTCCGCCAGGCCGGGTTGCTGACCCGCGACCCGCGCATGAAGGAACGCAAGAAGTACGGCCTCAAGCGGGCTCGCAAGGCGCCCCAGTACACGAAGCGCTGACCGGGCGTCGACCGGGTTCGACGACGGACGTGCCGCGATGAGCGCCGCCGTGTCGCTGCGGGGGCGGGATCTGCTCAGCGTCGCGGATCTGTCGGCCGCCGAGGTCGGGCAGGTGTTCGATACCGCGACCACGCTCAAGGCCGAATATCGCGCCACGCGTCGCCATGCGCACCCGCCCCTGACCGGTCGGACGCTTGCGATGCTCTTCCAGAAGCCGAGCCTTCGGACCCGGGTCACCTTCGAGGCCGGGATGGTCCAGCTGGGCGGCCATGCCATCTACCTCACCAACGACGTCGTGCTGGGCGCCCGCGAGAGCGTCCGTGACGTCGCCCGCAACCTCGAGCGGTTCATCGACGCGATCGTCGTCCGGACAGGCCCGCAGGAGGTCGTGGCGGAGCTCGCCGCCCAGGCCGACATCCCGGTCATCAACGGGCTGAGCCTGCGCGAGCATCCGTGCCAGGCACTCGCGGACGTGTTCACGATCGCGGAGCGGTTCGGTGACGTGCGCGGCCGCGTGGTCGCGTTCGTCGGAGACGGCAACAACGTCTATCACTCGCTGGCCTTGCTCGGCGCCTCGCTCGGGATGGAGGTGCGTCTCGCCCACCCGGAGGGCTACGCCCCGAACGAGCGGATCGTGGCCCGCGCCCGTCGCCTGGCCGAGGCATCCGGTGGGCGTCTCGTGTTCGGCCGCGACCCGCGCGAGATCGTCGGCGGCGCCTCGGTCGTCTACACGGATGCCTGGACCTCCATGGGCCAGGAGGCGGAGACCGAGGAGCGCCGCGACGCGTTCTCCGGGTTCCAGGTGGACGACGCACTGCTGGACCTGGCCGGTGCCGATGTCGTGGCGATGCACTGTCTGCCTGCCCACCGCGGCGAGGAGATCACATCCGCGGTGATGGACGGACCACGTAGTCTGGTGTTCGAGCAATCCGAGAACCGCCTGCACGTCCAGAAGGCGTTGCTGGTCGAGATCCTGGATGGGGAGACCCAGGCGTGAGCGAAGCGATCTACGAACGCTACAAGGACGCGCTTCGACGCGGTCACGCGGCCTCGCTGCATGGCCGGTTCGACGAGGCGATCGCCGCCTATCGCGAGGCGGCCACCATCGTGCCGGACCGGGCCATGCCCCAGGCGAGCCTGGCTGGCGTCCTCGCCCGGACGGGCCGGATCAGCGAAGCGCTGGCGGCCTACGAGGTCGCTCTCGTCCACGCCCCGGACGACGAGCCTGCACTGCGCGGGCGCGCCGAGATGCTCGCCATCGCCGGGCGCCGGACGGACGCCGCCGAGACGCTCGATCGGCTCGCGACCGTCCTCGATCGCGACGGCCGCCTGCTCGATGCGTGCGACGTGGGTCGCCGGGCCCTCGAATTGGCCGAGTCGCGCAGCCGGCGCTCAGGACTCGAGGAGATGATCCAGCGCCTGCGCGCCACGGGGGCGAACCCCGACGCGGATGCCTTGGCACGAGCGATCGGCATCCTGGACGGCACGTCCGGCGTGGGAGCTGCCGCCATCGCGGTCGCTCCCATGCCCGCCGAGCCCAAACGCGATCCCCGCCGAGCCGTGCTCACTGCTGCCGCCGTGCTCTCGGCTGCCGCCGAATCGGCCCTCGACGCCGGCGACCGGGACGAAGCGCGGCGCTGCTATCTCGAGGCGTCCGCGGCACAGCGCTCGATCGGCAATCTGCACGCGGCGCTTGATCATTGCTACCAGGCGCTTGCGCTGGCCCCGGCCGACGGTGATGTCCATCTCTCCCTGACCGAGCTGTACCTGGACCGCGGCTGGCGCGAGCCCGCTGCCGAGAAGCTCTACCTGCTCGGGCGCCTGTCCGATCTGAGCGGCGACGATCTCACCCACGCCCGACTCTGCACGGTCGCGCTCGACCGCTTCCCCGAGGACCCGCGCCTGGTTGCCCTCTGCGGCTGACCGCCCCGGGGCCGATCGGGGGCGATGCTACACTCGCCGGACGATGACCCAGCTCCTCGGCTCGATCCTCGAGCAGGTCCGCGTGACCACGGTGATCGACATCGGGATCACCGCCCTGCTGATCTATTGGCTGTTCAGCCTGATCCGGGGAACGCGCGCCGTCCGCCTCGTCATCGGGGTGAGCGCCCTCGTCGTCCTGTATGCCCTGGCGGTCTTCTTCGACCTTGTCCTGCTGACGGGGATCCTGCAGGGCGGTGCGGTGGTCGGGCTGTTCGCCCTGGTCGTCGTCTTCCAGCCGGAACTGCGTCGGGCCCTGGAGCGGATCGGGCGCGTGGGGTCCTTCTCGTGGCTGCTGTCGCCGGCTGAGGCACGGGTCAGCCACCGGGTCGCCCTCGAGGTCGCTCGGGCTTCGGCCGGACTCTCCGCCGACGGCCACGGCGCCCTCATCGTCATCGAGCGCGACACCGGGCTCGAGGAGGTGGCCGAGACAGGGGTCATGCTCCACAGCGACCTGTCGGCGGATCTGCTGCGCACGATCTTCGCCCCGCGGACACCGCTGCACGACGGCGCCGTGATCATCCGCGAGGACACGATCCTCGCCGCGGGCGCGTTCCTCCCGCTGGCCGAGACCACCATCCACACCGAGCGGTTCGGGACACGCCATCGGGCGGCCCTCGGGATCGCCGAGCAGACCGACGCCCTGGTCGTGGTCGTCTCCGAGGAGAACAGCCAGATCAGCCTCGTGGAGCGGAGCCGGATCGTGCGCAACCTCAATGAACCGCAGCTGGCCGCAGCGATCCGCGATCGACTCGATCCCACCGCCGGTCGACGCTCGGCACTGTCGTGGGTCCCCAGTCGATCCACGCCACGTGGCGGTCGGGCGCCGCGGTTCAGCGATCTCGGCCGCCTCGTCGGCCGGAGCCGGCCCGAGGCTGCGCCCCGACCCAGCGCGCCGGCGAAGGACGATGACCGCACGGATCCGGCCACCGCCCAGGCGCCACCTTGAGCCGCATCCTCTGGGTCATCGTCCATAACTGGCCCCTCAAGCTCGCGGCGATCGGTCTCGCGACGTTGCTGTACGGCGGTCTGGTCCTGTCGCAGAGCGCGCAGACCTACCCGGGCCTCATCCCGATCCAGCCGATCGGCCAGAAGGCGCGCACCGTCCTGCTGTCGGCGCCCCCGAACGTGACCTTGGTCCGCTACTTCGCGCCGGCCGGCGTACCGACGGCCGGCGTGACCTTCATCGCGCAGGTCGACCTCTCGAACGTGGACCCGAAGGCCGGGACCGTCAGCGTCCCTGTCACCGTCAAGGCCGCAGACAGCCGGATCAGCATCCTCGCCGTCGAACCGGCCTTCGTGAACATCCAGCTCGATGCCCTCAAGAGCATCACCGTGCCTGTCGACGTCGAACGCGGCACGGTGCCCGATGGGCTCCAGGTCGGCGACATGACCTACACGCCCCGGCAGGTCATCGTGACCGGTCCGAGCACGATCGTGGACAAGGTCTCGAAAGCGCGCGCCAACGTGATCATCCAGCCGAGCGGCATCGACGTCGACCAGGATGTGGTGCTGACCCCGGTCGACGACCTCGGCAACGCCCTGAGCCCGATCGACGTGGCGCCGCGGACCGTCCACGTCACGATCCCGGTCTTCTCCGACCGCCAGACGCGGACCGTCCCGCTCATCCCGGTCCTAAGCGGCTCGCCGGCCGCAGGATTCGAGATCGCGTCGCTGGCGGTCACGCCCAAGGTCGTGACGGTCGAGGGCGACGCGAACCAGCTCGCCGATCTCGATCAGATCAGCACCCTGCCCGTGTCGGTCGCGGGCACATCCGAGAACGTGACCCTGAGCACCGGTCTCGACCTGCCGACGGGCGTCGTCGCGCTCGGGGACAGCACGGTCCAGGTGGCGGTCACCCTGCGACCCGTCACCGGCACCCGCACGTTCGATGCCGGACTGCGCCTGGTCGGCGCGCGCTCGGACCTGACCTATGACATCTCGGTCGACCACGTCCTCGTCACGATCGGTGGCTCGGTCGCCGACCTCGATCGGCTGCAGGGCGCGAACCTCGTCCTCGACCTTGCCGTCGGCGGCCTGACCGCCGGGACCAGCAACGTCGCGGTCACCGCGGACCTGACGACCGGACTCACGCTGGTGGCGGTCAGTCCGGCCACCGTGGCGGTCACGGTCACGGCGCCGCCGACGCCCTCGCCATCGGTGAGCGGCGTCCTGCCCTCCCCGAGCGGCGGCTGACGATGGCCAGACTCTTCGGCACGGACGGGATCCGGGGCGTCGCGAACGTCGACCTGACCGCGACCCTCGCCTATGCGCTCGGTCGCGCGACGGCCGACCGGCTCGTCGGGGCGGGTGGTGCCCTTGTCGTCGGTCAGGACACGCGACGGTCTGGCGATATGTTCGTGGCGGCCATCGCGGCCGGGGCGACCAGTCTCGGCGCCGACGTCCATGTGGTCGGCGTCGTCCCGACACCGGCGCTTGCGTTCCTGGCGGGAAGCGGCCCGTTCGCGGCGGGGATCATGGTCTCGGCCTCGCACAACCCGGCCGACGACAACGGCCTCAAGGTGCTCGACGGCCGCGGACTCAAGCTCGACGACTCGGTCGAGGACGAACTGGAGCAGCGGATCTGGCAGGCCGACGCACTCGTCGGGGTGACCAACGCGCACCTCGGGCGCGTCATCCAGCGGCACGACCTCCTCGCTGAGTACCGACGGCATCGCCTGGGCCTTGCCCAGACGGTCCGTGCCGACTCGCTCCACCTGGTGCTCGATGGCGCGAACGGGTCCGGTTGTCTCGTCGGACCGGAGATCCTGCGCGCGACCGGTGCCCGGGTCGACGTCATCCATGCCGAGCCCGACGGCACTAACATCAACCTGCGCTGCGGGGCCACGGATCCCGCATCGCTCGCCGCAGCCGTCGTCGCCCGCGGGGCGGACGTCGGGTTCGCGCTCGATGGCGACGCCGACCGACTGATCGCCGTGGATGCAGCCGGCCAGATCGTCGACGGCGACCAGGTGCTCGGGATCCTCGCCCTCGACCGGCTGGCCCGGGGAGTGCTGCCCGGCGGCGTCGTGGTCTCGGTCCTGTCGAACGGCGGTCTGCAGACCGTGGTGGAAGCCGCGGGCGGGCAGCTGATCCGGACCCCGGTCGGCGACAAGTACATCTTTGAGGGCATGCAGATCTCCGGTGCCCGTCTTGGCGGCGAGAAGAGCGGCCACGTCATCGACCTGGATCACTCGACGAGCGGCGATGGCATCGTCACGGCCCTCGAGGTCCTGCGCGTGGTGACGGCTGCAGGGCGTCCGCTCGCCGATCTCGCCGCGGGGATCCCCCTGCTGCCACAGCAACAGCGGGCCGTGAAAGCGCGTCTCAAGGACGCCTGGGAGTCGGACCGGACGCTCAGGACGGCCATCGCGACGGCCGTCTCGCGGCTCGGATCCACGGGTCGTGTCCTGGTCCGTCCGTCCGGGACGGAACCCGCCCTGCGGGTCATGGTCGAGGGTCCGGACGCGGCACTGGTGACCGAGCTGGCCGACTCCCTCGCGGTCCTCGCGGGGGAGCGTCTAAACTAGCGGCCGTTGCCCACCCCGGAACCACCATGGCGAGCCGCCGGGGCCGGCGGCGAACGGGAGGATCTCACCGGAATGTGCGGCATCGTCGGATACGTCGGGCCTCGCGAGGCGGGACCGCTCCTGATCGAGGGGCTCAAGCGACTGGAGTACCGCGGCTACGACTCGGCGGGCATCGCCCTGGTCGACGACGCGGGCGCGCTCTTCCTCGAGAAGCGGGCGGGCAAGCTGAGCAACCTCCAGACGGCCATCGCCGACCGGACCCCGCACGCGGCCATCGGTCTCGCGCATACGCGCTGGGCGACCCACGGCCGGCCGAACGACCTCAACGCCCACCCGCACCAGGATTGCACCGGCAACATCACGGTGATCCACAACGGGATCATCGAGAACTTCCGCGAGCTGCGCGATGAGCTCGAGGCGCGCGGGCACACCCTGACGTCGGAGACCGACACCGAGGCCATCGCCCACCTGATCGAGGAGGCCTATCAGGGCGACCTCGCCGATGCCGTCCGGTCGGCGCTGCGCCGGATGGAAGGCGCCTACGCCATCGTGGTGATGCACCGGCTCGAAGGCGATCGCCTGATCGGCGCGCGCCGCGACGTGCCGTTGGTGGTGGGTCTGGCCGACGGCGAGAGCTTCCTCGCGTCGGATGTCGCGGCCATCCTCGCTCACACGGACCAGGTGATCTTCCTGGAGGAGGGCGATGTCGCCGACCTTCGACCGTGGGGCGTCACCATCACCGACAACGAAGGCGCACCGCGCGAACGACGCGTCACCACCATCGACTGGACCCCTGAAGCCGCCGAGAAGGGCGGCTACGAGACGTTCATGCTCAAGGAGATCCACGAGCAGCCCGGAGCGCTGGCCCAGTCGCTCGCCGGCCGGGTGACCCGCGAGGGCCGGATCGACGTCCAGGAACTCGCCCCGCTCATCGACATGCTGCCCACGATCGAGCGGATCGAACTGATCGCCTGCGGGACCGCCTTCTATGCCGCGCTGGTCGGCGCGGCGGCGATCCAGGACTGGACCGGCATCCCGGCCCGCGCCACGGTCGGCTCGGAGTTCCGCTACAGCCCGCCGCCGCTCGATGCACGGACGCTGGTGATCGCCGTCACCCAGTCCGGCGAGACCGCCGACACCATCGCCCCGACCCGTCTCGCCCGTGAGCGCGGCTGCCCGATCGTGGCGGTCACGAATACCGTCGGCTCGGCGATCACGCGCGAGGCCGACGCGGTCCTGTTCCTGCAGGCCGGTCCGGAGATCGCCGTGGCCGCGTCGAAGACCTTCGTCACTCAGGTCACGACGCTGATCGCCATCGCGGCGGCCATCGCTCGCGCGCGCGGGCGGATGGATGAAGCCTCCGAGCTCGCCCTTGGCACGGCGATGCGCGCGCTGCCTGCGGCGGCGGCACGCGCGCTCGAGGCTGCGGCGGTCACCGCTCCGATCCTCGCCCGGCGCTATGTCAACTCGCGCGGGTTCATGTTCATCGGCCGCGGCTATGGCTACCCGGCCGCGCTGGAGGGTGCACTCAAGCTCAAGGAAGTCAGCTATGTGCACGCCGAGGGCTATGCCGCGGGGGAACTGAAGCACGGTCCGATCTCCCTGCTGGACGCCGAATGCCCGCTCGTGGCGGTCACCACCCGCTCGTCCGTGTACGAGAAGGTCATCAGCAACGTGATGGAGGGTCGTGCCCGGGACGCGCGAGTGATCGCCGTGGCGACCGATGGCGACCCGCAGATCGAGCGGTTCGCCGACGATGTCTTCTGGGTCCCCGATACGCACGAGGCCCTGTCGCCGATCCTCGCGGTCATCCCGCTGCAGCTGTTCGCGTATCACATGGCGATCGCCCGTGGGACGGACGTCGACCAGCCGCGCAATCTCGCCAAATCGGTGACGGTGGAGTAGGTCGATGACGGACGACGACCGCGCGGTCGGGATGGTCCCGCCGGGCACCACCGAGCTCGGCGTCGACATCATCAAGGTCGAGCGCATCCGCGACACGCTCGCACGGTTCGGGACGCGCTTCTCCGGCCGCGTCCTGACTCCGTCCGAGCAGCGCTACGTACGTGACCGGCCCGAGACATTCGCCGGCCGCTGGGCGGCCAAGGAGGCCGTCTCGAAGGTGCTCGGGCTCGGCGTGCGCGGGATCGGCTGGCGCGATATCGAGGTGGAACGGCTGCCGACCGGCCAGCCGGCGGTCCGCCTCCATGGCCGCGCCGCCGCTCGCGCGGCACAGCTGGGGATGACCCGGATCGCGCTCTCGATCACGCACGAATCGGACTACGCGGTCGCGATCGCGTTCGGGGTGCGAACCGCAGGCGGCCGGTACGTGTTCCCGCCCGACATCGAGGAGCGGCTCGACGACCGCGAACGGAGAATCCTGGCCCGCATCGAGCGGCTGCGCGCCCTGGCCGAGAGCGGCGGCGCGGGATCGCTCGTCGGCGACGCGCCAGCTACGACGCCGGTCGGCGTCGTCGAGGAGACCCATGCCTGAGCGGGGATCGGTCGGGTTCGGCCGGCGCCACGTCGCGCCCGCGGTCGACGTGCCGACCCAGAAGGCGCCACCACCCGAAGGCTCGATCAGGCTCGACGACGACATCGTCGGCGCGCTCCTCCCGCCGCGGCCCGAGCGTGGCCACAAGGGCTCGTTCGGGAAGCTGCTGGTCATCGCGGGTTCGCTCGACTACGCGGGGGCGGCGCTGCTCGTCTGTCGCGCGGCGGCGCGCACCGGTGTGGGGCTGGTGACCCTGGCCATCCCGGAGTCGCTCCAGCCGCTCTTTGCGGCGAAGGTCGTCGAGGCGACCACGATGGGGCTGCCCGAGGACGATCCCGAGGAAGTGGACCCCGAACCCGCGCTTGCCCGCATCCTCGACCACGAACACGACGCGATCGTCATCGGACCTGGTCTGCGCCCCGGCCTCTCCACGGTGGAGCTGGTCCGCGACCTGGTCACGACGGACGGCCCGGACGATGCCCCGGTGGTCCTGGACGCGGAAGCCCTTCGGTCGCTCGCCACGATGGATTCGTGGTGGGACCACATCACGCGCAAGGCTGTCCTCACCCCCCATGTCGGCGAGTTCGCCCGGTTGCGCGCGGGGGAGGGCCGCGAGGCCGGGAGCGACGGCGACCTGGACGGCGACGATGCGGCGCGCGTCCTCGCCGCGCGTGACGCCGCGACCACCTGGGGCCAGGTGGTGGTCCTCAAGGGAGCCGCCACCGTCATCGCCGCCCCGGACGGGTCGGTCGCGATCGCCCCGTTCGAGAACCCGGCACTCGCGTCGGGCGGGACGGGCGACGTGCTGGCTGGCGCGATCGGCTCGTTGCTCGCCCAGGGGCTGGCACCGTTCGATGCAGCGCGGCTGGGCGTCTATCTCCACGGGCTGTCCGGCGACGCGGTCCGCGAGCGGTTCGGCGACGCTGGTCTGCTCGCGTCGGACCTGCCCGATGGCCTCGCCATCGCGCGCAAGCGACTGGCGGTCGCGGCGGAGCGGAAGAGCGCGCGTGCTCGGCTGGGCTTCGGCGCGCGCATGGATGGGTCTGCCACCGCCAACGGGGACGGGGCCACGACCAGCGTTCCGTCGCCCGCCGACCGAGCGTGACGGCGTCGGTCGACGATCGGCTGGCGGCCGCCGGTCTCCCGCCGCTCCCCCGGACCGCCTGGCTGGAGATCGATCTCGAGGCCATCGTGGCGAACCTGGCCGTGCTGCGCGAGGCGGCCGGGCCCGGGATCCCCGTGCGGCCGGTCGTGAAGGCCGACGCCTATGGGCATGGCATGGTCCCCGTGGCTCGCGCGCTCGTTGCCGCGGGTGCGGACGGCCTGTGCGTGGCGACCGCGGATGAGGCGCTGGTCCTGCGCCGCGAAGGGATCGATATCCCTCTCCTCGTCCTCTACCCGATCCCGCCCGCCATGATCGCGACGGCGATGGCCGAACATATCGCCGTCGGTGCCGGGGACGCGGAGCTCCTCCACGCGATCCTGGCTGCCGCCGGCGCCGCGACGGGAGCCGATGGTCGCGCCACGCCGCTCACCCTTGAACTCGAGGTGGAGACGGGACTGGGCCGCGGTGGCATCCCGCTCGATGGTGTCGTGGCCGCCGCCCTGGCGATCGAGGCGGCGCCTGGTGTCGTCCTCGGCGGCCTGTGGACCCACCTCCAGGCACCCGAATCGGGTCCGGCCCGGACCGTCCAGTTCGAACGCTTCGAGATCGCCGCGACCGCCATCCGCGAAGCAGGCGTGACGCTGCCGCACCGTCATGCGACCGCGAGCACGGGGCTCGTCGCGGATGGCCTCATGGCCTATGACGGGGTGCGCCCGGGTCTGGCCGTCTACGGCCTGCTCCCCGACGAGCTCGCAGCGGGGCAGCACGGTGCCGCGGCCGCGCGGCTGCGGCCGGCGCTCGCGCTCCATGCCCGGCCGGTGCGGGTCATCGATCTGCCGACCGGGTCGGGCATCAGCTACGGCCCGACCTTCGTGACGAGCCGCCCGAGCCGCATCGCGACGCTGCCGATCGGCTATGGCGATGGCTGGTCGCGCTCGCTCTCGAACCGGGCATCAGCCCTCGTCCGCGGCCGCCGCGTCCCGCTCGTCGGGAACGTGGCGATGGATGCCGTCATGGCCGACGTCACCGATGTTCCCGGATCGGCCGTGACCACAGCCGACGTATTCACCCTCATCGGGGCCCAGGATGCCGAGCGCATCACCGTCGCGGAGCTGGCGCAAGCGCGCACCACGAACGCGTGGGAAGTGGTCTGCGCGATGGCTGCGCGGGTACCCCGGGTGTACCATGCGCGACCCGGACTTGTGGGTCTGCGGACGCTGACGCACTGGAGCTAGCCCTCGTGTCGCACATCGGATTGTGGAACGGCGATATCTGCGACCTCGAGGTCGACGCGATCGTGAATCCCGCGACGCCGTTGCTCTGGATGTCGACCGGGGTGGGCGGCGCGATCAAGCGCGCCGGCGGTGACTCGATCGAATTCGCTGCGGTCCCGCAGGGCCCCGCAACGCTGGGACAGGCCGTCGTCACGCCCGCCGGCACGCTGGCTGCGCGGTATGTCATCCACGCCGTCTCGCTCGACCGTGACCGACGCACGTCCGCGGTCGGCATGGAGGCCGCGATCCGCGCGGCGCTGGCCCTGGCCCGCGACCTGTCGGTCACGAGCATCGCGTTCCCTGCGCTCGGGACCGGCGTCGGCGGGTTCCCGCTCGAGGAGGCCGCCGCCATCACCGTTCGAACGGTCCGCGACGCCCTGCCCTGGTGCCCTACCATCTCGAACGTGATCTTCGCGTTGCGTGGCCAGACCGCCTACCAGGCGTTCGCTGCCGCGATGGGCGCCACGCAACCGGTCGGAGGGCCCGCATGACGACGTTCGAGTGGAGCGAGGACCAGCGCGACGAACTCGTCGAACAGGTCGCGCGCGAGATCCAGCTGCGCGGGCTGACCGGCCCCGCGGTGCATTTCCTCGAAGCCAGTCGTCCGTATCGGCCGCTAGGCGCGAACGCCATGCTGTTCTTCGACCCGGTGCTGCGCGGGCTGTTCGGCGGCGAGATGTCGTCGGCCAGCGAGATCCTCGCGGACGACATCGGCATCGAGCAGCTCATCGCCCGGCTCGAGGAGCTGGACGACGAGGCGACCTGGGACGCCTGACGGCATCGCCGCCCGCGACAGGTAGGATGTCGCGGTGACCGCCGACCCGCGCGCGTTCCTGGCCATCGACCACGGCGCGGCCACGACCTCGGCCGCCATCGTCGGCCGCGTCGAAGGTCGCTGGCGCCTCTTCGGTGCGATCTCCCTCCCCGCCGCCACCGGGCCGAACGCCGCGATCGACCAGATCCTGCGTCGCGTGGCCGAGGCTGCCCCCGACCTCAGCGCGGTGTTCGGGATCGACCCGGCCCGGCCCGATGAGCTGCCGACCGTGGCCGTCCGCTCCAGCCCGGTCCGGCGGATGGCCGTGGTCGCCGCCTCGGAACGGGCGCTCGGCCCGCTCATGGCTGCCGCAGCACGAAGCGGCTGGCAGACCGTCGGTGCCAGCGCCGAGACGACGGACCCGCTGGCCATGACCCAGCTCCTCCTCGACGATGCGACCGACGCGATCCTGGCCGGCGCCAGCGATCCTCCGGGCGCGGACGAGCGGAGCGCCCTGGCCGAGTTGACCGCGCTCGTGGCCGCGGTCGCGGCACGTCGGCCCGGTCACCTGGTGGTGCTCGCGGGAGCCATGGCCGAGGCCACCGCCGCGTTCGGCGACCTGGCGACGCGACCAGGCGAGACGCTGATGGCACCCGCGGCGCGAGCCGGTGCGGCCGGACAGCCCTTGCGTGAGCTGCTCACCGAATTGGCCCTGCCCGCGGATGACGCTCGTCGAGCCCTGGGGCCCGCGGCCGCGACGCTCGCCGACGTTCTCGACCGGCGCCTCGAACTGGTCGAGGTGGGCTATGACGGCGGGCTCCGGGCAGTCGCCATCCCGGGCACGGCCAACGAGCCGCCGAGCGTGGAGGTCGCGATCGTCCCCGATGCCGGCCTCGCGCCCGCGGACCCCGATGACGCGACCGTGGACCACGTTCTCGCCTGGACGACCGTCGCGTCGGATCGTCATCGCCTGCGCGACCGGCTGCGCGAGCTGCGCATCGCCCCGTGGAGCGATGCGACCGGCGATGGCCTCGCCCTCCGGATGGCGGCTGCGCGCGCGGCCCTCGGCCGCCTGGCTGCCGCCACCGCCGAGATGGACCGCGGCCCCGCCCCGGACCTCATCGTCGCGAGTGGCGGCGTCTGGTCGGTCGTGCCCCCGTCGTCCGTCGCGCTCGCCATCGCCGACGTGCTGCGGCGGCCCGGCGCCAGCGCCTATGCGCACGACCACGCTCGCCTGCTCGGCCCGCTCGGGTCGATCCCGGACCTCGATGAGCGCCGGGCCGTGCTGACCGATCTCGCCGACGACCTGCTGGCGCCGCTCGGGAGCGTCGTCACCCCGGCCGGGCTCCGGACCGGGCGAAGCGCGGGCAGCCTGGTCCTGCATGGCCGGCCTGGCGGACGCGGAGCTGATGCTCCCATCGACCTCATCCCGGGCGGGCTTGCGATGGTCTCGCTGCCGCCGGGTGCGATGGGCGTGGCCGAGTTCCGATTCCGTGACGGCGTCCGTCTCGGGACGCGGGGACGCCATTTCGCGGTCGACGTCTCGGGCGGCCTGGTCGGTCTCATGATCGATCTGCGCGATGTCCCGATGCGTCTCCCCGATCGTGCGGACCGCCGACGCGAGCTGCTCGATTCCTGGCAGACGGCAGCCGCGGGGCGGACCGATGGCTGACGTGCCCGATCTGACGCTGGTCCCCGCGCGACGCATCATCGAGTCGCCCGTGGACGCCGTGTTCGCACTGGCGCCCGGGGATCGGGTCGTCGTCGACGCCGGGGCATCGGTGGTGGTCGGCGCGCCGATCGCCGAACGGCTGCGCGACCCGCGCCTGGAGGACAAGGCCGCGCCCGACGGGATCGAACCACAGCCCGGGGATCGCTGGCAGGTCTCGGGGCGTGGGAAGGACGCCGGCGGCGGGATCGGCTCGGGACGGACGGCGACCAGCGGGGAGTACCTCTTCCCGTGGAAGAACCGCTGGCGCATCGTCACCGGGGACATCGTCGACCCGCTCGAGGTCCCGGTTGCCGGGATCGTCCGCGAGGTGCGACCCGGGACCTCGATCACGATCCGGGCCGCCGGTCGCGGCATCCGCGGGATCGTGGCCCTCGGTGGTCCGACGCGCGGCCGACTCGCCTTCGCGACCGGTCCGGACGGCGGCCTCCGGCCAGGTGGCCTCGATGTCGGCATGGCGGGCACGATCCTGGTGGTGGATGCCCGTGTGGACGCCGAAACGCTCACCAGGGCCCGTGCGATGGGTGTCCGCGGCATCGTGGTGGCCGGTCTCGCCAGCAAGGAGCGGCGCGACTTCCTCGCGTCGGAAGCGCGTCAGCGCGCCGCCCTCCATCGGCTGCCCACGTACGCCGTCCTGGTCATGGAGGGCGCCAACCGCCGGCCGATGGCAGGTCCCATCCTGGCCCTGTTCGCAGCGCTCGTGGGGCGCGAGGTGGCGATCGTCACGGACCCGCCGATGCTCGTGTTCGATGCCCCCGATCTTGTCGGTCCGGTCATTCCGCCCGACCTCGTACGGGTCCGGGCCGGTGCGCTGGCCGGTCACCAGGGGCACTGGATCGGCGCGGCCGGCCGGCGTCATTTCGGTGGTGTGGACCTGGAGGCCGGTCGGATCCGGCTCGCCGATGGCAGTGCGGTGGCGGTCCCGCTCGGCGACCTCGAGCGGTTCGTCTGAGCGTCCGCGCGATCCGCGGACCGGGTCGGCGGGGCGGCGAGGCGCCCGTCCTTCGGCTACCCTCGCTGCGATGCCCTCCGCGAGTCCGTTCCGCACGCACCTGGTCAGCGCCGACCCCGAGGCCACGAGCGCGCTCGGTCGCGCCCTGGCGATCGCGGCTGCGCCGGGTGACCTCATCTGCCTGTGGGGCGACCTTGGCGCCGGCAAGACCCACCTCGCCAAGGCGTTCGGTGCCGGCCTCGGCGTGACCGAGACGATCACATCGCCGTCGTTCGTCCTGATGGCCGAATACGAGGGCCGTCTTCCACTCTTCCACGTGGACCTGTACCGCCTGTCCGACGCCGCGGACGCGTTCGGTGGCGGACTCATCGACGACGACCGCTGGTCGAGCGGCGTGACCCTCATCGAGTGGCCCGAGCGGCTGGGCGACGCCATCCCGGCCGAGCGTCTCGATGTGGTCATCGACGGCGCGGGCGACGACCCGCGCCGCATCGACCTCGTGGCGCATGGCGAGGCCCACGCCCGCTACGTCGCGGCGATCGGATGAGCGCCGGCACGCCCGTGCTGCTGGCGATCGATACCGCGACAACGCGGATCGTCGTCGCGCTCGGCACGACCGACGGCACGGTCATCGCCGAGGCGACCTGGCCGGCCGGCTATCGGCACGGCGAGACGCTCCTTCCCGCCATCGACCAGTTGCTTGCCGAGCACTCGATCGAGCGGCAGCAGCTTGTCGGCGTTCTGGTCGGGATCGGCCCCGGCGCGTTCACCGGTCTGCGGGTGGGGATCGCGACGGCCAAGGGGATCGCCCATGGGCTGGGGATCCCGATCGTCGGGATCCCTACCGGGGAGGCGCTCCTGTCGGCCGACGAGGCGCTCCTGTCGGCCGGCATGATGGTCGCTGGGGGACCTGTCGGCCCGGCCACCCTGCTCCTCCCGGCTGGCCCGTCCGACCGGATCCTCGTCCGATCGGGTGCGAGCCCCGCGCTGCTTCCGTCCGGGTCCGATCCGGCGGCGTTCGCCGACACTCGCCTGGTCGCGGTGGACCTGGCGGGTCGCGCCCCGGCCGACGCCATCGAGCGGGGTGAGATGGCGCGCGACGGCCTGGCCACCGCGATCGTCGCGCTGGGTGCTGCGCGGTTGCGCGCCGGCGGTGCCGACGACCTGGCGCGTCTCGTCCCTGTCTACGTGACGCTGCCGCGGGGAGCGGGTCCGACGAGTGGGGAGGTCGAATGGTCGCGCGACCCCCGGTGAAGGTCCGCATCGAGCCCATGCGCGTCGAGGACCTGCCCGTCGTCCACGCTATCGAACGCGCCAGTTTCAACGCTCCGTGGCCCGCCGACGCCTACCGCAGCGAGCTCGAATCGAACCGGCTTGCGCACTACCTCGTGGCCCGCGTCGACGATGCGATCGTCGGCTATGGCGGGATGTGGCTGATGGTGGACGAGGCTCACATCACGACCTTCGCGATCCACCCGGTCTGGCGTCGGCAGGGGATCGGGGAGCGGCTCCTGCTCGCCTTCCTGGATCTGGCCGGCGACCGCGGCGCCCGCGAGGCGACGCTGGAGGTGCGCCTTTCCAACCTTCCTGCGCGCCGCCTGTACGAGAAGTACGGCTTCAAGCCGGTAGGGCTGCGGCCGCGCTACTACAGCGACGACCACGAGGACGCGCTGATCATGACCACGGACCGCCTCTCCGACCGGGCGATGCGCGACCGGGTGGCTCGGCTGCGGGCCACGCTCGACGCGGCGCCCGCGCCGGAGCGCCCGACGACGGCCACTGATGGCGAACCAGACCCGTGAGCGGTCCACTCCTCCTCTCGATCGAGTCATCCTGCGATGAGACCGGGATCGCGGTCATCGAGGGTGGCCGGATCATCCACGCGAACGTGGTGGCATCGCAGGTCGCGCTCCATGCGACCACCGGCGGCATCGTTCCGGAGGTCGCGGCCCGGGCGCATCTGCGCTGGATCATCCCGGTGCTCGACGCGGCCTGGGCGGATGCGGGCGTGGCGTGGAGCGATATCGACGGCATCGCCGTGACGTACGGACCGGGTCTCGCGGGTTCGCTCCTCGTGGGGATCAACCTGGCCAAGGCACTCTCGTGGGTCCACGACGTGCCGCTCATCGGCGTGAACCACCTGGAGGGCCACGTCTACGCGGCCTGGCTGGCAGACGCCGCGGCCGCAGAACGCCCCGATCCGGTCTTCCCGCTCGTGACCCTGGTGGTGTCGGGCGGGCACACATTCCTCGCCGAGATGCGCGACCACCTGACGTACAGATTGCTCGGTACGACCGTGGATGACGCGGCCGGTGAGGCGTTCGACAAGGTCGGCCGGCTGCTCGGCCTCGGCTACCCGGGTGGCCCTGCCATCTCGCGCGCGGCCGAGGCTGCCGCTGATCGCGATCGTGTCTTCCCGCGGGCGTGGCTCGGCGAATCGTACGACTTCAGCTTCTCGGGCCTCAAGACGGCCGCCCGACGGGTGGTGACGGCGGCCCGCGTCGAAGCGGGGCTCGCGGACGACCCAGCCGCACCACTCCCCGCCGACGTGGTCGCGGAGCTCTCGTGGGGGTTCCAGGAGTCGGTCGTCGATGTCCTCGTCACGAAGACGATCCGCGCGGCCAGGGCGGTCGGGGCTCGTTCGATCGTCCTGGGCGGCGGCGTGGCCGCGAATACGGCGCTGCGGACCCGGCTGGCCGGCGAAGCAGCGTCGCTGGGCGTGCCGCTGATCGTGCCCAGGCCGTCGCTCTGCACCGACAACGGGGCGATGATCGGCGCCGCCGGCGCCCGCCGGTTCGAGGCCGGCGTCCGGTCGGGTCTCGACCTCGACGCGCGGCCATCCCTGCCGCTGGCTGCGCGGTGAGTGCCGCACGTCGGATGCGGGTCGACCCGGCCACGGTCCGGGCGACCCTGAAGCAGGCCGGCTTGCATGCCCGCCACGCCCTCTCCCAGAACTTCCTCGCCGATGCGGACGTCCTCGACGCCATCGTGGACGCTGCAGCGCCCGTCGTGGGTGGGCGGATCCTCGAGATCGGACCGGGCCTCGGGCTCCTGACCGGCGCGCTCCTGGATGCGGGTTCGGTGGTGACGGCGGTCGAACTCGATCGGGGGCTGGCCTCGTTCCTGCGCGCCCGTTTCGCGGATGCGATCGACGACGGCCGACTGACGCTCATCGAAGGCGACGCGCTCGATCAGGACCTGGTCACGCTTGTCGAGCCGCCCTATGACGTCGTGGCCAACTTGCCGTATCACATCACCAGCCCGATCCTCCACGCATTGCTCGGTTCGCCGCCCCGGCCGGAACGGCTCGTGCTCATGGTCCAGCGCGAGGTCGCCGAACGGATCGCGGCGCCGCCCGGGAAGATGAGCTATCTCTCGGTCTTCGTGCAGTACCACGCCAAGGTCCGGATCGCGCTGCTGGTCCCGCCCGATGCATTCGAACCCGAACCCGCGGTGGCGTCGGCGGTGATCGTGATCGAACCGTATCCGACCGACGACCGGCTGGACGCCGCGAATGAGGACAGCCTCTGGCGCCTGGTCCAGGCGAGTTTCCGCGAGCGCCGGAAGATGCTTCACAACGTGCTCGTCCGGCAGCTCCCCGTCGACGCCGCGCGAGTCACGGCGGCACTCGCGGCGGTCGGCATCCACCCCGACCGACGCCCGCAGACGCTCGCGGTGGGCGAGTGGCTGGCCCTGCGCGAGGCGCTCGGGCCGATCGGCCACGACGAGCGCGGCCGACGCGCATCCAGCGCGGATCGCGGGCACGACGACGACGCCGATCGAGGCGCTGCCGGCGATCCTGACGAGGCGCGATGACGACCGCCGATCACCCCATTCGCCGGCTGACGCCCGTGGTGCGCGTGGCACCGGCCAAGCTCAATCTCACGCTCGCGGTCGTGGCCCATCGCGCGGACGGCTACCACGAGCTCCACTCGGTCTTCGTGCCGCTGACCCTCACCGATCGGCTCAGCTTCGCGCCCATCGACGGCACGCGGGACAGCCTCCACGTCACTGGCTTCGACCCCGGCCCCGATGCGGACAACATCATCCTCCGGGCGATCGCCGCGACCCGGACCGCCGTGGGTGGCAGCTGGCAGGGCGGCCCCGGGCCTGCCCCCGCGCTGGCGGTCCGTCTCGACAAGCGCATCCCGGTCGCGGCGGGTCTGGCTGGTGGATCCTCGGACGCGGCCGCGACCATCGACGGTGCGCTGGAGGCCTGGGGCGCCTCGCTCGACCATGGGGCGCGGCTCCGGTTGGCGGCGGGACTCGGATCGGATGTCCCGTTCTTCGCCGTCGGCGGCCCAGCCCTCATCGAGGGTCGCGGCGACCGGGTCACGCCCCTCACCGGCCTGCGTGGGTCGCCGGGCATCCTGCTGGTCACGGCCGCCATCCCGGTCTCGACGCAGGAGGTCTTCGCCGCGTTCGATGCGCTGCGCGGTGTAGGCGATGGGGCGGTCCGCCTCTCGTCGACCCATCTCGCCGAGGAGCTGCGCAAAGGGCTCTCGAGCGCGGACCTGGTCACGCGCGCGGGCGTCCTGACCGTGGCGAACGACCTCCTTCCGGCCACGGTCGCCGTGGTCCCGGCCCTCGTGCCGTTCCGGCGGGCACTCATGCGCCAGCTGGGGCGACCGATCGGGCTGTCGGGCTCCGGCCCGACCCTCTGGGCGCTCTATGCTTCCGAGGCGGAAGCGGCGACCGCCGCCGACGGACTCCGACTCGCGCGTGCCGAGGGCACGCTCGACGCGCCCGGGAAGGGCGCTCCGTTCATCTGCGCGACATCGATCGTGACCCATGCCAGTCCGGAGGAGCTCAGCACATGACCCGTCAGGCGATCTCGACCACCGCGGCGCCCGCCGCCATCGGGCCGTACAGCCAGGCCATCGTGGCCGGTGATCTCGTGTTCTGCGCGGGTCAGGGCGCCATCGAGCCCGCGACCGGCGAGGTCCTGACCGGGTCCATCGAAGCCGAGACGACCAGGACCCTGACCAACATCGGGGCCCTCCTCGAGGCGGCCGGCGTCGGGTTCGCGGATGTGGTCAAGACCACGGTCTTCCTGACCGACCTCGGCGATTTCGCGGCGATGAACGCGATCTATGCCACGTTCTTTCCGGATCCGCCGCCGGCCCGCTCCACGGTCGAGGTGGCCGGGCTCCCCAAGGGCTTCAAGGTGGAGATCGAAGTGATCGCCTACAAGCCGCGCGCCGGTTGACACCCCGAACGACCGGCCCATACGATGCCGCCACCCATCCGATGACATCCGATCCGAACGCGCCGGGCCTCGAACGCGTCGGGAGCGACCCGCGTCGCCCGACCCCCGCCCAGTGGCGCGATCCCTCGTGAAACCACCAGGGCCCGACCTCGCGGAATCGACAGTGGCGGTCGTCCTGGCCGCCGGTCTTGGCACGCGCATGCGCTCGGCGCTCCCCAAGGTGCTGCACCAGCTGTGCGGCCGTCCCATGATCGACTACGTGCTCGATGCGTGGGCCAGCACGGCCGACGGCGCCGGGGGTCCGCGACCGATCGTCGTCTTCTCACCAGCGGTCGCCGCCGTGGCAGAGGCCATCTCCGGCCGGGCGGTCGCCGCGCTCCAGGCGGAGCCACGCGGCACGGGCGATGCGCTGCTGGCCGCGCTCGCATCCGTCCCCGTCGACGCCGCCGAGATCCTGGTCCTCTCCGGCGACGTGCCGCTGGTGACCGGCGCGGACCTTGAGGCGATCCTCGAGGCCCGTCGGGCCGATGACGCCGCGATCGCCCTCGCCAGCGTCTTTGCGGCCGACCCCGCGGAGCTCGGGCGGGTCGTTCGGAGCGATTTCGGATCGGTCGAACGGATCGTCGAGGCGGCCGACGCCACGCCCGAGGAGCTCGAGACCAACGAGATCAATGCCGGGCTCTACGCCTTCGACGCCAGCTGGCTTCGACGCAGGATCGGCAGTCTCGTCCCGTCGGTGGCGACCGGGGAGCTGTATCTCACCGATCTCATCCGGCTCGCCCGCGAGGACGGACGGATCGTGGCCGCAGTCGGCTTCGAGGACGATGGCCGGTTCGATGGCATCAACGACCGGAGCCAGCTCGCCGCTGCGGAATGGAACTTGCGTGTCCGCCTCAACGAATCGCACATGCGGGCGGGCGTGACGATGCGCGACCCATCGACGGTCTATCTCGACTGGGCCGTGGAACTGGCGCCCGACGTGACCCTCGAACCCAATATCGTCATGCGCGGAGCGACGCGCGTAGGGGCCGGCAGCATCATCGGATCAGGCAGTCAGCTGATCGATTCGATCGTCGGGGAACGCGCCCGGGTGTGGGCCAGCGTGATCGAATCGTCGGAGATCGAGGACGACGCCACGGTCGGACCGTTCAGCCACCTGCGGCCGAAGAGCGTCATCGGTCGTGGCGCGGAGGTGGGCAATTTCGCGGAGCTCAAGAACGCGCGACTCGGGGCACGCTCGAAGCAGCACCACATGAGCTATCTCGGCGACGCGCACGTGGGCGAGGGCGTCAATATCGGCGCCGGTGCAGTGACCGTGAACTACGACGGAATCACCAAGCACCGCACCACCATCGGCGACGGGGCGTTCATCGGCTCGGACACGATGCTCGTCGCCCCGATCGAGGTCGGTGAAGGTGGCCGGACGGGCGCCGGTGCCGTCGTCACGCACGATGTGCCGGCTGGCAAGCTGGCGGTGGGCATGCCCGCGCGGATCCGCGAGCCGCGGGCGAAGCCTGTCACCGCGCCGTCCGCTGCGGACGACGCCCACACCCGGGACCGATGAACGTGCCGATCGGCGAAGTCCTCGTCCTGATCGTCCTGACCCTCCTCGAAGGGTTCTTCGTCGCGGCCGAGATCGCGCTCGTGTCGATCCGGCGTAGTCGGGTGGAGCAATTGGTCGATGAAGGCAATCCGGGCGCCCGGCGCGTTCGTCGCCTGCTCAGCGAGCCCGGGCGCTTCCTCGCAGTCTGCCAGCTCGGTCTGACGTTCATCGGCTTCTTCGCGTCGGCGTTCGCCGCGGTCAGCCTGACCGAGCAGCTCAAGGGCGCACTCGTGGGTGCCGGCATGGGCGATGGCACAGCGGGCGGGGTTTCGCTCCTTGTCGTCACCGTGCTGCTGGCGCTGTTCACGATCGTCTTCGCGGAACTCGTCCCCAAGACCCTGGCATTGGCACATCCGGAGCGCTTCGCGATCGCGCTATCGCTGCCGATCGATGTGCTGGGTCGCGCCTTCGGGCCGGTCATCGCCGTCCTCACGGCCATCACCTCCCGGATCACCCGCGCACTCGGTGCCAAGGTCACGAGCGACGCGCAGATCACCGCGGAGGAATTGCGCCTGATCGTGGAGCGCGGCGGCGAGCAGGGCATCCTCGAGGCGGAAGAGGAACAGATGATCAATGCCGTGATCGAGCTGGGCGACCGGCGGGTCCACGAGGTGATGGTCCCGCGCATCGCGATGGTCTCGCTGCCGGGGGATGCGTCGCTCGAGGAGGCCATCGACACCGTCATCGAAGAGGGCCACAGCCGCGTCCCGGTGTACGAGCACACGATCGATGAGATCGTCGGGATCCTCTATGCCAAGGACCTGCTGCCCTTCCTGAAGGGGACCGTCGAGGACCGGCCGTCGCTGCGCTCGATCCTGCGGACACCGGTCTTCGTCCCCGAATCGATGTCGGTCGACGATCTCCTGCATGAGTTCCAGCGACGCAAGGTCCACCTCGCGGTCGTGCTCGACGAGTACGGCGGCACCGCGGGCCTGGTCACGATCGAGGACCTCCTCGAGGAGATCGTCGGCGAGATCCAGGACGAGTACGACGAGGAAGAGCCGCTCATCGTCAAGATCTCCGGCGACGAGGCCCGTGTGGATGGTCGCGTCTCGGTCGACGACCTCGAGGAGCTGTTCGATGTCACCCTCGGGCTCGAGGACGAGGATGAATACGACACGGTCGGTGGGCTGATCTATCACCGCATCGGCGGCGTGCCGAAGCCAGGCGACCGGGTGGTGGTCGAGGGGCTGACGTTGACCGTCGAGACGACCGAGCACCGGCGCGTCGGCACGGTCCTCGTGGTCCGCGAGCCGGTGGACCCCGAGCACGACGAGGATGATCGGTAGCGGGTTGCCGCTCGAACTGCTCGGCCTATCGGCGTGAGCGCCCTCGCCGCCGTCGAGCGCATCGCTCCGCTCGCTCCTGAGGTCGGCACGGTCGCTCCTGCCTACAGCCGAGCGGGGGTCGTCCGTAGGCCGCCGCCGGTAGACTCCCGGCATGGATCCGCGCACGCCACCCGTCGGTGATCCGGCGCGCTTCACGACCATCGCGCACGGTGACCGGTCCGTGCTCGGACCGGTCTCATCCGAGCGGCTCGATCGACTCGTCGAGGCGCTGGATCTGGCACCGGGGGCGCGGATCGTCGAGTTGGGCTCCGGCAAGGCCGAATTGCTGGTCCGGCTGCTCAATCGCTGGCCGGGGACGTCGGCCGAGGGGTTCGATCGCAATCCGTGGTTCATGGCCGACGGGCGGGCCGTAGCCGAGGCGGCGGGCGTCGCGGGCCGGCTGTCGTTGATCGGCACAGACGCGCCGGGTGCGCTGCTGTCGGGTCGCGCGGTGGATCTCGCGATCGCGATCGGTGCCACGGGGATCGTGGGGGAGGAGGCCGAGACGCTGGCGTTCCTTGCCTCGATCGTGGTGCCGGGAGGCCTCGTTGCCTTCGGGGACGGGGTCTGGGTGGGCGAACCGGATCCGACGGGCCTGGCGGCGTTCGGGATGTCGCGCGACGAGCTGCCGGATGGGCTCGACGCGTTCACGGATCTCGGGCGCGCCGGCGGTCTCGACGTCCTGTCTGTGGACCTCGTCTCGACGGATGAGTGGGATGCGTACGAGTCGTCCTACGCCGGCGCCGTGGATGCCTGGGCCGCTGCGAACCCTGACGACTCCGATCGGGCAGCATTCACGGCCCGGGCGATGGGGATGCGAGCCAGTTACGCCGAATGGCGGCGTGCCTCGATGGGGTTCGCGATCGGCGTATACCGGAAGCCTGTGGCATAGCCACCGGCGGCCTTCCACCGCCTACCCGGCGACCTTCCACCGAAGCGGCGGCGACGCCCCCGAGCGCATCGCTTCGCTCGCTCCTCACGGCGACGCCTCTGCTTCGGCTCACGGCCGCCGCAACCCCGGGGAGGCTGACCTGCAGGCCGGCCAACCTCGCGGTGCCATATACCAACCCCCGTGGTACGTGACAGCAGGACGGACATGGATCGGGCCGGATTCCCGTCACCTACCAATGGGGGTGGTA
>JBBQLI010000034.1:0-27718 GCA_038327765.1 Candidatus Limnocylindrales bacterium
CATATCGCGAACCGCGACGCCGCGGAGTGGGACGCCCTCGACCTTCGCCGGCTGCGGTGTGGCGACCCGGTGGCCGATCGGCTCGAGGAGGCGCTCGGCCCGTTCGAGATCGCCCAGGGCTGGACGCTCAACGTGGAGCGCGAGGACGTCTGCCCCGTGCTGACACTCCCGGCCGGAGCCACCATCGACGACTACCTCGCGACGCTCGACAAGAAGGAGCGCCACGAGATCCGACGCAAGGTCCGGCGGGCGGAAGGGGCCGGCGAGATCGGCCTTGAAGCGTCGGCGGGCAGCCCGGCCGACGTCGACGCGTTCATCGACCTCCACCAGAAGAAGTGGGGCGAGGACGGGCTCTTCCCGGCGACGCCGGGCGGCGAACAGAGCCGCATCTTCTTCCATCGGCTGTTCGAGACCTTCGGCCCCGATGGCGCTCTGCGCCTGTCCTTCCTGACGGTCGGCGGAAAGCGCATCGCGGCGGGGGTCCACTTCGAGACGGCGGACGGCATCCTGTACTACAACGCCGGTGTCGATCCTGACGCACGCGATCTCTCGCCGGGGATCGTGATGGTCTACGCCTTCATCGAGCGCGCCCTTGCAGACGGCAAGAGGCGGATGGACTTCCTGCGCGGCAACGAGCCCTACAAGTACGAGTGGGGTGCCGTGGACGAACCCATCCAGCGGCTCCTCATCCGACGAAGGGTCTGAGATGAGCGCCCCTGGCCCCGACGATCCCTGCCTCGAAGTGGTCGAGCGCCCGGCGCTCGCCGGCGGCCACCGCATCCGCGTCGTGGAGGTCCTTGCGACCGGCGGCAACGGCGGGGCCCAGGAGCACCTGAACTCGCTGGTGAACCGCCTGGATCCTGAGCGATATGACGTATCGATCGTGTCGCTCTCCCCCGGCAGCGCGGTGCGCAAGCTCCAGAAGGCGGGCTTCTCGGTCACGGTGATCGACGAGGTCGATGACGCGATCGCCGTGGGCGCGCTGGCCACGCACCTTGCGGACGTCCGCGCCGACGTCATCCACAACCACATGTATCGCGCCGAGACGGTCGGGACGCGCGCGGCCGTCGCCCTCGGTGAAGTGGGACACCGGAAGCCATACGTGGTCTCCACGGTCCACTCCAGCCGCATCCGCTCTGACGAGGACCGCCAGACGCTGCGCGACCTCACGCCGCGGATGGATCAGCTCATCGCGGTCTCGCGGATGATCGAGGACAAGATCGAGGACGAGGGACGCGTCGGAACGCCCGTTCGGCTCATCTACAACGGCGTGGACCTCTCACGCTACGACCATCAGGAGGCGTGCTGCACGCTCCCCGACGAGTACGGCATGGAACCCGGGTCGCAGATCGTAGGCGTGGTCGCCCGGCTGGAGCAGGAGAAGGGCCATCCCACGCTGCTGGCGTCGTGGCCGCTCGTCCTCCGCGCGGTCCCGGATGCCTACCTCCTGATCGTCGGCGAGGGGAGCCGCCGCGACGCCCTCGAAGCCCAGGCGCGCGAACTCAAGATCGCGCACCGCGTCGTCTTCACCGGTCGGCGCGACGATGTCCCGTCGGTCACCGCTGCCCTCGATGTGGCGGTGCTGCCGTCCTATCGCGAGGCGCAGGGACTCTCGATCCTGGAGGCGATGGCGCTGTCGCGTCCGGTCGTCGCGTCGAACGTGGGAGGGATCCCCGAGATGATCGAGGACGGCCGGACGGGCCTCCTGGTCCCCCCGCACGACCCCCCGGCGCTGGCCGCGGCCATCATCCGGCTGCTCACGGACCATCCCTACGCCGACACCATCGGCCGGGCCGGCCACGACCTGGTCCACGACCGGTTCTGTATCGAGCTGATGGTCGGCGCGATCGAGACCATCTACGACGAAGGCGCCCGCGCCGTCCGGCCGTCATCGGTCGCCGCCGCCGGCTGAGCGGCCCCGTAGGACCAGCCGCGGCCTGCCGCGGAGCGGCGAGATCAGGCTCCTTAGGACCAGCCGCGGCCTGCCGCGGAGCGGCGGGATCAGGCTCCTTCCGTCCGGTTCGAACAGATCGAGTGCCTTCGTCGTGCCTTGGATCGTCCACAGCGCCATCCGACGTCTGACGGCCCGCTCGCCGGTCACCTGGAACGCTGGCGTGACCATTCGGCAGCGGATGGTTCCTAGCGGTCCCGTTTCGGACCGTTCCTTCGTCGTTCGACGTTCCGTCTGATCCAAGAGAACCGGAGCACGGGCCAGAGGATTTCGTGGGTCGCTGCCAGGAGCCGCCGGCCACGACCGGAGCGATGATCCCGGAGCTGCCGGCCACGACCGGTTCTGCATCGAGCTGATGGTCGGCGCGATCGAGACCATCTACGACGAAGGCGCCCGCGCCGTCCGGCCGTCTTCGGTGGCCGCCGCCGGCTGAGCCGCTAGGTCCCGATCCCCATCCGTCGCACACCGGGCCAGCGTCCCGCAGCGCGGAGCGCATTCCGGCCATCGACGACGACCCGCAGGCGCGGAAACCAGGCCGGGTCAAGACCATCGAAGATCGGGTCGGCGGTCTGCGCGATGATCGCGATCGCGTCGGTCGTGTCCCCGAATCGCCACGGGATCGCATCGAGCGCGACCACCTCATCGTCGGAGAGCAGCGGGTCGTAGGCGAGCACGACCGCCTGCCGGTCGAGGAGGCCGCGCAGGAGCGGCAGCCCGCGTGAGTAGGCCAGCTCCTTGACGCCGTGGCGATAGGTCAGGCCGAGGACCAGGACGGGATGTCCGGCCAGGCCCCCCAGGGTCACATCAAGCTGGTCGAGGACCCGACCGACCTGGCCATCGTTGATGGCCCGACTCGCGCGGACCAGCGTCAGCTCGGGCGCGCGGCTGAGCAGGAAATGCGGGTAGACCGGGATGCAATGCCCGCCGACCCCCAGCCCGGGCTGGTGGATATGGCTGTACGGCTGCGAATTCGCGGCCGCGATGACCTCCTGGATATCTACCCCGACGCGATCCGCGTACCGGGCGAATTCGTTCGCGAGCGCGATGTTGACGTCGCGGTAGGTGGTGTCGGCGAGCTTGCTGAACTCGGCTGCCTCGGACGACGAGAGCAGGGCCACCTCGGCATCGAGGACCGACTCGTAGAAAGCCGCCGCTCGTTCACCGGATGGCGCATCCACGCCCCCGACCAGCTTCGGGTAGACCGCCAGGTTCTGGATAGCCGCGCCGCTGTACAGGCGTTCGGGCGAGAACGCGACGAAGAGCGTCTCACCGACGGTCAGCCCGCTGACCTTGGCCAGTCGCGGCGCGTATCGGTCGCGGGTGTCGCCGACCGGCAGGGTCGTCTCGAAGATGACCGTCGACCCTGAACGGACGCCCGGCGCGATGGAATCCACCGCTGCATCCATCCAGCGATAGTCGGGCTGTTGCTCGTCGTCGAGCATCACCGGCACGATGACCACGATGACGTCGGCTTCGGATGCAGCCGCGGTCCCATCGGTCGTGGCCCGCAGCAGACCGGCGGCTCGAGCGGTCGCGATGGCGTCCGCGAGGCCCGGTTCGCCGTCGACGTGACTGTGCCCGGCGTTGATGCTGTCGACCACCGTCCGGGAGATGTCGACCGCGATCACGTTCCAGCCGTGGCTTGCATATTGGGCGCACAGGGGCAGACCCATCTTGCCTGCGCCGATGACCGCCACGGTTCCGCTGGTGCCGAGCGCGCCCGACCATGGCGACACAGGCGTCCCGGGCGCGTGCAGGCACGGGCGAACGGGCAGATGGATCGAATCGCCGAGCAGGTTCGGGGCGGACAGGCCGGCGGCCGTCGTGGTCATGAGGTGGCTGCCTGGGCCAGGAACGCGTCGATCTCGACCTGCGTGCCGGTCCGCGCGGACTCGAGCAGGGCACTCGCCAGGGTCACCGCCCAGAGCCCGTCCTCGGCATCCACGACCGGCGTCCCGCCGGAGCGCACGACCCCGAGGAACGATTCAAGCTCCGCCCGCAGCGGCTCGCCGGTCGCGACCGGCAGTTCGACGACCGCTCCCGTGAACGTCGGGGCGAAGCCGCCGAGCATCCGCGGCGGGGTGCCGTCGGCGGTCGTGAAGGTGAGGCGCTGGGTCAGATAGTCGAGCTCGAACATGCCTTCTTCCCCGACGACCGCCAGGCTCCGGCGCTTGGCCGGCGTGAGCCAGTTCACGTCGAGCATCCCGGTCGCGCCGGACGGGAAGTGCATCAGTCCGAACAGCAGGTCCTCGTGGACCGCGTTGAGGCGACGGGCGACCTCGGCATAGACCCGCTCCGGGCGCTCGGCTGCCACCCAGCTGAGGATGTCAACGTCATGCGTCGCCAGGTCGATCGTGACGCCGACATCGCGGATCCGTGCCGGGAACGGTCCGGCGCGCCGACTCGTGACGGCGAAGACGGTCGACAGCCACCCGGCGTCCATGAGCCGTCCGAGTTCGAGGACGGCCGGATTGAACCGCTCGACGTGTCCAACCTGGACCGGCGTTCCGGCGTGGGCCGCGGCATCCACGATCTGGGCGGCCTCCGCGACGGTCGCGGCGAGCGGCTTCTCGATGAGGACCGCGAGGCCACGCTCGATGGCGGCAAGGGCCAGCGGGAGGTGCGTCGTCGTCGGCGCAGCGATCACCACGGCATCGAGGTCGGCCTCGGCGATCAGCGCCAGGGGCTCGCTGAAGCCCTGGGCACCGCTCTCGGCGACCGCGGGTTCCAGGGTGGCCGCCACAGGGTCCGCGACCGCGCTCAGGCGACAGCCGGGTATGGAGCCCAGGACGCGCAGGTGGTTGCGACCCATCGATCCGAGACCCACCAGTCCCACCCGCAGTTCTTCGGTGCCAGCTGGCGTCCACGATGGCCTCACGACGCGACCACCGCGCCGAGTCGGGTGACGCCGTCGCGCACGGCGTCGATGACCGTCACGAGCTCCGCCTCGGTGAGGCTCGGGTAGATGGGCAGACTGAGGATCGTCGCTGCGGCCGCATCGGTGACCGGGAGATCCGCGTGGATCCCCCGCTCGACGATGTACGGCTGGCGGTGGACCGGGATCGGGTAGTAGATGCCGGTCCCGACGCCGTGGGCGGCCAGGTCGGCGACGAGCGCGTCACGGACCGGACCCACCCCGATCGTGTACTGGTGATAGACGTGCGTGCGGCCGGCCGGGACCGTGGGCCGCGTGATCGGCAGGTCGGCGAAGGCTGCGTCATACCGGGCTGCGATCTCCTGGCGGTGTGCAGTGTTGCGCTCGAGCTTCTCGAACTGCACCAGGCCGATGGCGGCACCGATATCGGTCAGTCGGAAGTTGTAGCCCAGGATCTCGTGCCGGTAGCGCTCACGCATCCCCTGGTTGCGATACATCCGGATCCAGTCGGCGAGCCGATCGTCGTCGGTGGTGACGAACCCGCCTTCGCCGGTCGTCATGTTCTTGGTGGCATACAGGCTGAACGCAGCCGGTCCCCAGCTGCCGGCCTTGCGCCCATCGAAGGTGGCTCCGTGGGCCTGGCAGGCATCCTCCACGATGGTCAGGCCGTGCCGCTCGGCGACCTCGACGATCGCGCGCATGTCGCACACGAGCCCGAAGAGATGGACCGGGCAGATGGCCTTGGTCCGGGGCGTGATGGCAGCTTCGAGCTGGGCCGCGTCCATCAGGTAGGTCCCGGGCTCGATGTCGATGAAGACGGGCGTCGCACCGGACGACAGGATCGCGCTCACGGTCGCGTTGAAGGTGTGGCTGACCGTGATGACCTCATCGCCGGCGCCCAGGCCCAGACCCGCGAAGATGCACATCTCGGCCACGGTGCCGTTGGAGACCGCGATGGCGTGCCGGACGCCGACGTACGCCGCCCAGCGTTCCTCGAGTTCGGCGACGCGGGTCCCTTGCGCCAGCATCCCGGAGGCCAGGACCGCGGCGACCGCGGCCGCTTCGTCCGGGCCGACGTCCGGCCGCGCGGTCGGGATCATCGGCCGTGCCCCGGGGCGACGCCGGAGGTCTCGGCGAGGTCGTCGGACCCGGGTCGATAGCCGTACCGCCGGCCGCAGGCTACGCATGCGAGGCCCGGGTCGCCGGCCGCGCCGCCCGACGGGGTCGGGGCGGCCGTGGAAGTCTGAGCGGCCCCGGCCGGGCCTGATCCATCGTGGAGTCGCTGCCCACAGGCGCACACCCAGCCGATGCGGCGAGCCGGAGTACCCACCACCAGGCTGTGGGCGGTGACATCCCGTGTGACGACGGCTCCCGCGCCCACCGTCGCCGACGCGCCGATCTCGACGCCGGCCACGATGACGCTGCCAGCACCGATCGAGCAGCCGCCGTGCAGGACGATGGGTGAGACCACCCAGTCAGCGGCTTGGGCGAGGTCGCCATCGGCAGTGATGGCACGCGGATACCGGTCGTTGGTGAGGATCGCCCCGGGGCCGATGAACACGCCGTCACCCACGGTCACGCCGTGATACAGCAGGGCACCGTTCTGGATCTTGACCTTGTCGCCGATGACGACCCCGGCATCGATGAAGACGTCGCGGCCGATGATGGAGCTGCATCCGATGCGGGCGCCCGCCCGGATCTGGGCGCGGTGCCAGATGGCCGTCCCGGCACCCACCGTGACGCCCTGCTCCAGGTCGGCGGTCGGGTGGACGGTCGCGCTCGGATCGATCTCATCGGTCATGTCGACTGACCGTATCAGACCCCTCTGGACCGGACCACTAGGTCGAAGGTCCCGGTACCGGGATCAGGCGACGCCGGTCGCGGGTTCCGTCGTGGATGCGGTCGGGACGGGGAGGGGGGTCGGTTCTGCCGTCGCCGCCATCGGCCAGGCACTCGGTGCGAGCGCGACGAGCAGGATCGCGAACCAGTTGATGTTCACGACGGGCGAGGCCGCGAGCATCGTGACCACGGTCAGGCTGAACGCGAGGCCAGGTCGTCGGCGGGTCGCCCAGATGCAGACAGCGCCGATCACGAGCGCGACGATCGGCAGGAGGCGCGCGAGTCCCGGGTCGACACCGATGAAGCGGGCCATGCCCGCCAGGCTCAGGTCGCTGGTGCCGGCGGCACTGGTATGCGTGACGATGCCGAGGTAGTCGAGATGCGGGCCGATGCCAGCGCCCAGGAGGCTCACCACCAGCACGACGACGCCGGTGGCGAGCCAGGCGCGGATCGCTCGCATCCGGCGCTGGGTGAACAGCCACCAGACGAACACGATCGGGGTCAGCTTGAACGCGGTCAGCACGGCCACGATCGCTCCAGCGCTCGTGTCGCGTCCGCGCGTGATCAGATACCAGACGGCGAGGAGGCCGCCAAGGACGAAGGCGTTCAGGTTGCCGACCCCCACCTCGTAGACGATCGGGACGGTCAGCACGAGGATCGCGACGGCTGTGGTGATCGGCCGCCGCCTGAGGAGTGCCGCCATGCTGGCAGCGATGACGGCCAGGCAGGCCACCCACCAGACATATGCACCGCTCTCGCCTGGAAGCACGGCCAGCGCCCGGAACAGGACGGCGATGGGCGGCGGCGACAGGAGCGGGACCAGCCAGTAGGGAGGCTGGATGCCGACGACCCGGTCACCCGGCGAAAGGGCGTACAGGAGATGGCCGGCGTCCAGCCGTTCGCCCGCGGCGAGATAGACGATCGCGTCGCCGGGGACGAGGCCACGGGTGAAGTAGACCGCCAGCGTGGCGGCAAGAAGACCGATGGCCAGCGCGGGCAGCCCGATCCGAAGCGTGCGGAGCCACGGCGACATGCTGGTGATGCTAGCAACCTCGTCGCGCATGCACGCCGGTACTATCGTCGGGTTGCGTCGGCGCACCACCCGCCCGATGGTGGGGGAGCCCCATCTGCACGAGGATCTCCGTGTCCGGACCGACCCCTGAACCCATCGTCGCCGTCATCATCCCGGCTCTCAACGAGGCCGGGAAGATCGGCCGCGTCCTGGACAAGATGCCGCGCGATGGCCGGTTCGAGGCGATCGTCGTGGATGACGGGTCCAGCGATGGCACCGGCGACGAGGCGCGCGCCCATGGCGCTGCGCTCGTGATCCGCCACGACGTTCGTGGCGGTGTCGGCGCGGCCATCCGCGATGGCTGGCTCGCTGGTCGCGCCCGTGGTCGTCCCTATCTCGCCCTCGTGTCGGGCGACGACCAGCACGAGCCCGGCGAATTGGTCGGCGCGCTCGATGCACTGCTGGCCGGGAAGGGCGATTACATCCAGGGCTCGCGCTGGATGGCCGGCGGCAAGGTCGTCGGGCCGATCAGTGGCCGGCGGCTCGGCACGCGGGTCTACTCGGTCGTCTTCAGTGTCCTCGCCGGACGCCGCGTCTCGGATGCGACCAACGGGTTCCGGATCTTCCGGGCCGACCTGCTCGACGACCCGAAGATCGATATCACGCAGCCGTGGCTCGACAGCTATGACCTTGAGCCCTATCTGCTCTTCCGGGCGATCCGAGGCGGCTACCGGGTGACCGAATTCCCCGTGACCGTCATCTATCACGCCACGGAGGGCTACACCAAGATGCGCGGCGTGCGGGATTGGTGGCGGCTCTTCCGGCCGGCGATCCTGCTGCGCTCGGGAGTCCGTCGATGATCAATCCGGAACGTTCCTTCGGCGGTCGCCGGATCCTCGTCACCGGTGGTGCCGGGTTCGTCGGCGGCGCGGTCACGCAGGCCCTCGTGGCTGCCGGCGCACGCGTCACGGTCCTTGACGATCTGTTCACCGGAAAGGCCGACACGATCCCGACCGGGGCGGACTTCGTCGAGGGATCGGTGACCGATCAGCCCCTCGTGAGCAGGCTCGTCGCCGCGAATTCGCTCGTCTTCCACATGGCCGCGCGCAACATCGTGGCCTCCACGGCGAACCCGCGCGACGACTTCGCCACGAATATCGGCGGCACCCTCAACGTTCTGCTCGCCGCACGCGAGTCCAAGGTCGAACGGATCGTCTATACGTCGTCGGCGTCGATTTACGGGAACCCGCGCTCGATCCCGATCAACGAGGACGACGGCCTGGTCCCGCTCTCGCCGTATGCCGTGAGCAAGCTCGGTGGGGAGCACTACTGTCAGGCGTTCTATGAGAGCTACGGGCTGCCGACCGCGTGCGTCCGCTACTCGAACATCTACGGCCCGGGCCAGCGGCCGGACAATCCCTATTGCGGCGTCGTCTCCAAGTTCCTGGTCGACGCGCACGCAGGACGGCCGTTGTCCGTCCACGGCGACGGCGAGCAGACCCGCGACTACACGTTCATCGACGACGCCGTGGAGGCGACCCTGCTGGCCGCGATCCATCCGCGCGCCGAGGGCGAGGTCTTCAATGTCGGCACCGGCATCGAGACGTCCGTCAATCGGCTCGCTGAAGGCATCGGCGTGGCCCTCGACGTGCCCGTCGACATCCGGCATATCGACCGACGTGACGTCGACAACATCCGCCGCCGCGTCGTCAACATCGAGAAGGCCCGGCGGATGCTGCGCTGGACGCCCCAGGTCACCATGGATCGCGGGCTTGCCCGTACGGCCGACTGGTTCATCAAGTCCGGGTTCGGGGAGATGGGCCTTTCGAGCGAAACGCCTCGAGCGGGCGTCCCGACCCCTGACGCGACTACGCAGCACTGACGTTCGTCAGGGCGTGCGCGATCTGAGGCTGCCCTCGTGTCCCTGACCCGGCTGTGGACGTTCCTCGCAATCGCGCTGCCCGTGCTTGCGGCCCTGATCGCGAACGTGTCGGCCGTGGACCTGACCTATCACCTGCGGGCCGGCGGCGAGATCCTGGATACGCGGGCGATCCCCGCTGTCGACACGTGGACATTCACCGCGGTGGGCCAGCCCTGGTACGACCAGCAATGGGGAGCCCAGGCGGTCCTGGCGCTGGTGAGTCGGCTGTTCGGCTGGACCGGTCTGGTCATCCTGCGCGCAGCACTGACCGGGTTCGTCTTCGGGGTCGTGGCGTTGATCGCCCGGCGCCGCGGTCTGGACGCGCGGCTGGCTGCGCTTCTGACGCTGGCTGCCTTTGCCGTCGCCGCACCGGCGCTCGCGCTCCGGCCGCAGCTGTTCGGGATGGCCTGTTTCGCCCTCGTCCTGCTGCTGCTCACGGACCGCCGCGCTCACCCGGGTCGTGTCTGGGCGATCCCGGTGGTGGTGGTGCTGTGGGCCAACCTCCATGGCAGCTTCTTCCTGGGTCCGGTCGTGCTGGGCCTGGCGTGGCTGGAGGATCTCCATGACCATGCCCCGCTGGCGCGCCGCACGCTCGCGACGGCTCTGGTCAGTGCGGCCGCGGCATGTCTGACGCCCGCCGGTCCATGGGTCTGGTCCTACGCGGTGGGGCTGTCGCTGAACCCGGCCGTGACGTCGCGCATCACCGAATGGCAGCCGACCTCGCTCCGGGACGTGCCCGGGATCCTGTTCTTCGCGTCCGCCCTGGCGGTGGCGACGCTCCTGGCCCGGCGCGGCCGCGCCACCCCGTGGCCGACACTCGCGTGGTTCGCCGTGTTCTTCGCGATCGGTGCGTACGCGGTCCGTGGCGTGGCGTGGTGGCCGATCGCCGCCGCCATCGGGATCGTCGAACTCATCGCCGTTCCTGCCGGGACGGCACGGCCGGAACGCACGGAACCACCATTCATCCGCCGGATGAACGTGGTCGTGGTCGCGCTCCTGGTGCTCGTGTCCGTGGCACTGCTGCCGGTCTGGCGTCCCCTCGAGCGAGGGCTTGATACGCCACTCGCCGTCGTCGGCAACGCGCCACCGGGCATCACGGGCGAGCTTCGCACCATCGCCCAGCCGGGCGATCGACTCTTCAACCCACAGCCGTGGGGATCGTGGTTCGAATACGCGCTGCCGGCGCTCCCTGTGGTCCTGGATTCGCGCATCGAGCTCTTCCAGCCGGACGTCTGGGATGCCTACCAGCTGGTGGCAAGTGGCGGCGACGGCTGGCAGGCGCAGTTGCAGCGATGGGGCGTGACGATCGTCGTGGTGGCGGGTGACGGCGATGCGGCCTTCGCCGCGCGGCTTACCGAGGCGGGCTGGCGACATGTCTACACCGACAGCGACGGCCAGGTCTTCCTATCCGCCGGTCATTCGTGACGCGTTGGGCCCTGGCTCCAGGGACGCATGGCCCGCGCTGCTGGAGAGCACCGCGCTGCTAGAGTCACGACATGATCGAAGCGACCCCGGATCTCGATGTCGTCGTGCTCGGCGGCGCCGGCCACGTCGGCCTGCCCCTGAGCCTCGTCCTTGCCGACGTGGGGATGCGCGTCGGCATCTATGACACCAATCAGGGGACGCTGGATCGCATCGCGCGCGGCGAGATGCCGTTCATGGAGACCGGTGCAGACGAGATGCTGGGACGCATCCTGCCGACGGGTCGCCTCACGCTCAGTTCGGATGCCGCGATCATCGAACAGGCAGAAACCCTGATCGTCGTCATCGGCACGCCGGTCGATGAATTCCTCGGGCCATCGATGACCATCTTCGAGAAGGCCGTGGACCAGATCGCGCCGCATCTGCGCGATGGGACCCTGGTGATCCTGCGGAGCACGGTCTATCCCGGCACCACCGCGTACGTGACCCAGAACCTGATCGACCGCGGCTGTACGGTCGACGTGGCGTTCTGCCCGGAGCGGATCGCCGAGAACCATGCACTCGAGGAGCTCCCGACGCTACCCCAGATCATCGGCGCGGACGACGCTCGCGCCGCCGAGCGGGCCGCGGCGGTCTTCCACAAGCTCGGCGTCAAGACCGTGCCCACGACCTCCAAGGAGGCCGAGCTCGCCAAGCTCTTCACGAACACCTGGCGCTACATGAAGTTCGCCGTCGCCAACCAGTTCCTGATGATCGCGGGCCAGGCCGGCGTCGACTACACGAACGTGCTGCGCGCGATCCGCGAGGATTACCCGCGCGCGAAGGACCTGCCGGGCCCGGGCTTCGCCGCCGGTCCGTGCCTGTTCAAGGACACGATGCAGTTGTCGGCGTTCACCAGCGACCATTTCCCGATGGGTCAGGCCGCGATGCAGGTCAACGAGGGTCTGCCCGCCTACATCGTGTCCGCGCTGGAGCGTCGATATGGTGGCCTTCGCGGCAAGACGGTGGGGATCCTCGGGATGGCCTTCAAGGCCGAGTCGGACGACCCGCGAGCCTCCCTCAGCTACAAGCTGCGCAAGCTCCTCGGCTGGGCCGGTGCCCGCGTCCTCGCGACCGATCCGTACGTCGTTGACGATCGGCTGGTGACGCTGGACAGCGTGCTGGCCGAAAGTGACGTCCTGGTCCTGGGTGCGCCGCATCGGGCGTACAAGGACCTGGTCGTCGGCGGCAAGGACGTGGTGGACATCTGGGGAGCACTCGGCGAAGGGATCAAGATCTGATGCGTATCCTCGTCACCGGCGCGGCCGGGTTCATCAACGGCTACCTCATCCCGGAGCTGCTGGAGGCCGGCCACGAGGTCATCGGGATCGACGACTTCAGCAAGTACGGCCCGCTCTCGAAGAGCTACGACGGGCACCCGCGCTACGGCTTCGTCCAGGGCGACGCGAAGGATGCGGCCCTGCTGCGCGACCTCGCGGCGGAGTGCGACCAGGTGGTGGCCGCGGCCGCGATGATCGGAGGGATCAGCTACTTCCACGAATTCGCCTATGACCTGATCGCCGAGAACGAACGGATCCTCGCGTCGACGTTCGATGCAGCGATCGCGGCGCATCGAGACGGCCACCTGTCACGGATCATCGTGGTGAGTTCGTCGATGGTCTACGAGTCGGCGACCATCTTCCCGACACCCGAGGGTGCGCAGAAGACCTCGCCGCCGCCGATCTCCACCTATGGCTTCCAGAAGCTTGCGTCCGAATATTTCGCGTCGGGCGCGTGGGAGCAGTACCAGTTGCCGTACACCATCGTCCGGCCGTTCAACTGCGTGGGTATCGGCGAACGCCGGGCGCTGCGAGACACGGACATCATGTCCGGCAACGTGAAGCTCGCCCTCTCGCACGTCGTGCCGGATCTCGTCCTCAAGGTGCTCAAGGGCCAGGACCCGCTGCACATCCTTGGGGACGGGTCCCAGGTCCGCCACTACACATATGGCGGGGACCTTGCCCACGGCATCCGGCTGGCGATGGAATCGCCGGCCGCCATCAACGAGGACGTGAACCTCTCGACGGCCGAATCGACGACGGTCCGTGAACTGGCGTCTGCCATCTGGTCGAAGATCAACGGACCGGACCGGCCGTTCCGCACCACCTCCGACGCGCCATTCGAGCACGACGTTCAGCTGCGGATCCCGGACGTGACCAAGGCTCAGCGGCTTCTTGGCTTCGAGGCCACCACCACGCTGGACGCGATGCTTGACGAGGTGATCCCATGGATCCGCGTCGAGGTCGAGGCCGGGCGGCTGTGACGCTGCCGATCAACGAGGTCTACGCCACTCGCTTCGACGACGCCGACGCGCTGGCGAAGGACGCGATCTGGCGCGAGATAGTGGGCTATCTCCAGCGCTTCGTGGACCCCACGGCGCCCGTTCTGGATGTGGCCTGCGACCGTGGGCATTTCGTCCGATTCATCGAATCCAGCGAGCGCTGGGCGACCGATATCCGCGATGTCCGGGAGTCGCTCACGCCCGACATCCGCTTCGTGCAGGCCTCGGGTCTGGACCTTGCCTCGGTCGTCCCGACGGGATACTTCGGCACGGTCTTCATGAGCAACTACCTCGAACATCTCCGATCGAGTGACGACGTGATCGCGCAGCTCATCGTGGCACGCCAGCTGGTCCGCCCGGGTGGTCGCGTCATCGTCCTCCAGCCGAACATCCGGTTCGTTGGTGGCGCCTACTGGGACTTCATCGACCATCACGTAGCGCTGACCGAACGCAGTCTCGTCGAAGCCGCGGATCTTGCCGGCCTCCAGACCGTGCGCGTGCTCACGCAGTTCATCCCGTATTCCACGAAGAGCCAACTGCCGCGCCATCCGCGGCTCGTCCGGGCGTATCTCAAGGTGCCACTCGCCTGGCGCCTGCTCGGGAAGCAGACGCTGTACGTCGGAGAGCCTCGGCCGTGACGGATCTCCGACTCGGCACGGCGCGAGGCGGATGGTGATGACCGAACTCTCGATGGTGATGCCCGTCTATCGCGAAGGCGAGGCCGTGGAGCCCGTCATCCGGGCCATGACCGCCGGTGTCGCGACGCCGCACGAGATCCTCGTGGTCTACGACACGCTGGACGACCCGACGATCCCCGTCATCGAACGGCTCGCTGCCGAACTCCCCACCGTGCGAGGCCTCCACAACACGCTGGGGCGCGGGGTCCTCAACGCCATGAAGGCTGGGATCGCGGCATCGTCGGGGCCGCTCGTCCTGATCACGATGTCCGATGGCTCGGACGAGCCGCACATCGTGGATCCGATGGTCGAGCGCGCCCGTGCAGGCGCATCGGTCGTCGCGGCCTCGCGCTATATGCGCGGCGGCCATCAGATCGGCGGCCCGCGTCTCAAGCGACTGCTGAGCCGGACGGCGGGTCTGACGCTCCACTGGTTCGCCGGCGTCGCGACCCACGACGCGACGAACAACTTCAAGCTCTACTCGCGGACGTTCCTCGACTCCATCACGATCGAGAGCTCGGCGGGCTTTGAACTCGCGCTCGAACTCACGGTCAAGGCGACGCTGGCCGGGCTGGTGGTGGCCGAAGTCCCCGCCACTTGGCGCGACAGGACCGCCGGCACCAGCAACTTCAAGCTTCGCACGTGGCTGCCGCAGTACCTCCATTGGTACGGCGAGGCGTTCCGCGGCCGACTTCGGCGGCGCACCCATCGAGCTGGCCCGGGACAGGAGCAGCGCTAGTGCTGGGCACACTCGGGGTCGTGGACCCGGTACAAGTGCAGCGTTTCGACGGGACCCGCGACAAGGTCCAGCTGATAGTCCACGGTACCGACGAGTTCGCCCTGCACGGGTGGCACGGCGTCGGATGACACGATCCCGCACTGCCTGAAGGCCGGCCACCAGCTTCGGTAGAACGTGTCGGTCGATGTCCTCAGTGTCGGATCGCCCGGCGTCGTCGCGTAGTAGCCGACCCACTCGTATCCAGCGTCGACCTGATCGGGTGGTAGCCCCATCGCAACGAGACGCTGTCCGGCCGCCCAGCGTGCCGCCTCGAACGCATTCGCGTTGAGCAGGAAGGCGGCGGAGACGGTCAGCAAGACAAGGCTGATCAGCATCGCTGACACCAGGAGACCTCCATCGCGCTTCGTCGATGCCGCCCCGACGCGACTCGCCGGAAGGTCGGCGGGCACGTACAGGAACAGGGCCGCGAGCGTCGGCACCATCGGCCAGAGATAGCGATCGAACACCGGTCTCGTCAGTCCAAAGACAACCAGCCCGGCAGCGACACTGGCAACGAACAGGAAGAGGATCCCGGCTGGTGACCCGAGCCGGCTGACAAGCGTGGACCGGGAGCGACCGAGTCGCCGGAGATGCGCGCCGATGATGCCCGCTCCGACGGTGAGCACGATGACGCTGGCGGCCAGCGCGACGAGGTACACGGCTGCCCACACGTCGTCCGTGAAGAGCAGTGGCCGGCCGCCCACCAGGTAGGTCTTCGATGGCACGCCCCACTGCGACGCGAGATTGTCCAGGATCATCGGAGGGATCGACCCGTCCCGTATCCACTGTGTCGCTCGAGCCATGACCAGGATCCCACCGACCAGGAGTCCTGCGAAGAGATCGAACCGATGCAGCTGGTGCCGCCATCGAGACGCGCCGAGGAGGGCAGCCGGCGCGACGGCGAATGCGACACTCGAGAACGCCTGGGTCGAGGCGGAGAAGGCCCCGTAGCCTGCCCCGACCGGTGGCAATTGCCCAGGCAGGTGTGCGTGCCACACGTGGAGGAGCACGCAGGCCGCGGCGACGATCGCTGCGATGAGCCAGGATCTGAGGCGACGTGGCTCCATGGCGATCGCCGCGAGGCACACGCTCGCCGGCGCCGCGATCGCGAATTCCCGGACGCTGAATGCCACCACCCCCATGACACCGGCGGCGACCAGCCATGTGGTGGAGGCCGGCCGTCGTTGGATCGCGATCGCCCCGAGCGCCAGACAGATGAACTGCGCCGCGAGCGCCGGCACGTCGCTCATGAACGATGTGGCATACGCCAGATAGCCTGGAACGAGGGCAAGCAGTGCCGCGGCGAATGCCGCTTCACGGGCCGG
This sequence comes from Candidatus Limnocylindrales bacterium, assembly GCA_038327765.1. Lineage (GTDB taxonomy): Bacteria > Chloroflexota > Limnocylindria > Limnocylindrales > CSP1-4 > SPCO01. The sequence continues at coordinate 16,121 of JBBQLI010000034.1, forward strand.
CAGGAGACGACGCGCAAGCCAGAATGCCCCAACGATGCCGCCCGTTGCGAAGATGACGCCCGCCGCGGTGAACGCCCAGGGCTGCAAGCCCGAGAGCCACAACAACGGCTGGATGAACAGGACCTGGCCGATGATCATCGTCTCGCTGATGCCATCGAGGGCGAAACGACCCGTCTGAGCGAGTCCAAGCGCGATGTGCCGATAGGACCAGTCGTCGTTGCGGGGGATCTCGAGCGTGCCCGCCGCGGCTCCCACGATCAGCGGAACGGCGACTGCCAGCAGGATGAGCGCTCCGATCCAGACCAGATCCGGATCCAGCCAGCCCGGACGTCGATGATCCCGTGGGCCGGTCACGCCTGTCGTTTCTTCTTGAGTCGGACCGAATAGAGATCCGCCCGGTCCGCCAGGATCACCTTGGTCGGGAGTTTGAATGCGGCGAGCTTCGACGCGCACCCTTGCCGGATCCTGACCTTGAGATCCGCCGCGGACTCGGGTTCCACGGTCACCACTCGTGCCACGACGACCTGGCCCAGCAGGGTGTGGTGTTCCCCATACACGGCGACATCCTCGATGTTGTCCAGCTCGAGGATCGCCTGTTCGACTTCGGCCGGATAGACCTTCTGGCCAGCCACGTTGATGAGATCCGTGTCACGCCCCAGGATCCGCAGCCAGTCGCCATCGACCTCGACCAGATCCTGCGTATCGAACCAGCCGTCGGCATCGAAGGGACTTGGGGCATTGAGGTAGCCCACCATGGCGTAGTCGGACTTGATCCAGAGGATCCCGTCGACGACCTTGGTCTTGAAGCCCTCCCCGCCGACCTGGACCCATAGCGAGCCGTCCGGACGCGAACGCGAACGGAGCACCCCCAGCTCCGAGAGTCCGTACGTCTGTTGCAGGACGACGCCCGGAAATGCCCTGGTGACCCGGTCAAGCGTCAGTTGCGGCATGACCTCCGTGCCGTACGTGATCCGCTTGAGCGATCGAAGGTCGAAGCGGCCGATCGCATCGGAGCGGACGAGGGCGTTCAGGAACGACGGCGTCGTGGGCAGGACCTCGACGCGATGGGCCTCGATCGCCTGGCAGATCCGCGTGACCGATCGATCCGGGATCGTCACGATCGTCCCTAGTCCGCTGAGGATCGCGAGCACGGTGTTGATCCCGCCGAAATGGTCAAGCATCAGGAAGGCGATCGCGACCATCGGCGGCCCCTGCCGACGGAACTTCTCGAGGACGAGTCGCATGTTGTGCAAGATCGCCTTTGGCGTGCCTGTCGACCCTGAGGAGAACAGGATCAGACCGGGGTCGTGCATCGAGCGCAGCGCCAGCAACATCGGGTTGGTCGCCTCGACCATCGTCCGTCGAAACGAGGCTCTGCCCTCGTCGAAGTCGACGATCCATCCAGCCTCCGACGATCCGAGGATGGCCTCGTCATCCAGGACGGACTCGCGGGTCACCGGAACCAGCACGTTACCGTTCTGGGTCAGCGCCAGGAGCAGACAGACGAGCTCTGGCGAGTAGTCGCCCCGGACGACGACGATGTCACCCGATCCCACGTGCTCCTGTTCGAGTCGGGCGTGCATGCGACCGGTCTCGTCGATGAGGTCGAGGTAGGTGAATGTCCGCCCGCGGTCGATGAACGCGGCCGCGTCTGGCACGGTGGCGAAACGGTCGAACAGGAAGTCCATGACCGACTACGACACCACGAATGCAGCGACTTCGGGGACCGGGACGGACAGCGCTCGCGGCGCGCCCGCGGTCGCACCGAACGACTGTTCGACCGTGAAGCCAGCCTGGGCGAGCTGGATCCGGACGTCGTCCATGGTCCGATACAGGTAGATGTGATCGGCGTTCGCGGCATTCAAGGCTGTCCCGATGAAGGCGAGCCCACCCGGGCTGAGCATGCCTCGCAGGAGACGAAGGAAGGCGACCGGATCGTCGAGGTGCTCCAACACCTCAACGCAGATCAACCAGTCCAGAGGCTCGACCGGGTTCGTCGCGATGTCGCGCAATCCGACCTCGTATCGCCCGCCGACGCCAAAAGCCAGGGCATGCCTCTCCGCAAACGCCTTCGAGGATGGGCTGATGTCGATTCCCACGCCACGCGTTCCAGGAGTGCCCACGAGCGCAAGGCGCGAATAGAGCCCGGTCCCGACCCCGACGTCATAGAACCGCTCGGCTCCCCGGCGCACCATCTCAGGGACGAAGGTCGTCTCGAAGAACCGGATCTGACGGTAGTGGTGGGGCCACAGGTAGTTCGAAAGCAGGAGTCCGGGCAGGTAGCACGAGGTCATGTAGTCGTCGTTCGCATAGACAGCCTTCGACACGTCCCCATGCGACTGTTCGACGTAGACGCCGGTCTGCTCGAAACGAGCCTGGAGGCGAAGGGCGTCCAGCGCGAAGCGCGCATACCCGGAGACCGCCTGGGCGACCGCTTCGTCGTCGGACAGCAGTCGAGCAATGAGCTCGTCGAACTGGACCGCCCACCCCTCGCCGAGGGTGTCGCGGGTTCGTCGCACCGCATCGCGAAACACCGGGGAGGCCGTGCGGAACCGGGCCTCAAGCCGATCGAGCGCGGGCGTTGTGGCGGCTCCCACGTCACCCATCCGCGAGCTGTTCCTCGATCGTCATCCTGATGATCGGGTACGAGGTCAGGGTGGCGACCTCGTCGTCGGGGATGGTAATCCCGAACGACTCCTCCAGGGCGATCACCAGATTCATGTGCCGCACCGAGTCCCATTGGGGAACGGTGTCCGTGCTGGTCTCCGGACCGATCTGCGCGGCCTCGATCCCAAGCATCGCCGCCATGACGGACTTCAACTGATCCTCAGACACGGATCACCTCGACATACGGTGGGGGAGCAGCAAGGGTCAGGGATGACAGCGCGGATCGATACTCCTTGCGTCCATCCACATCCTTCGAAACCAGCGTCAGTCCGAGTCGTTCCCAGAAGTCCTCGACCTGAGCGTTCTTCGCGGTGGGCAGGTACTCAGCGACGATCTGATCGCGGCCCGTGGCGAGCGCATCCTCACGGATGGCGTCCCAGAAGGCCATCTCGATGCCTCGGCCAAGGACGCGACAGCTCATCAGGAACGAATCGACCCGGATGGTCTGAAGGTCGTCCCGCCGCACGATGACCACGCCGGTCAGCCCGGAGTCCCCGAACTTGTCGGCGACATGGATCGTGTACACGTCGGCGTCGCCGGACTCCATCAGCGAACTGATCGCCGAGACAGCGTAGCGCCGTGTCGTGAGGTTGAACTGGTTCGACTTCTGCGTCAGCTCTGCCACCCTGGGTGCGACCGATCGATCGTTGCGATGGAGGGTGACCGTCATCCCCAACGAGGCCAGATAGTCCGCCTGGCTGGCGAATGCCGCTCGCGCCTCGATGGCCTGCGCCCGGATCTTGTACTGCTCGGTCTTCAGGGCGCCGTCGCTGGCCCGCTCGTCAGCGCGAAAGAGACGCTTGAGTTCGGCGATGACGCGCGGGTACTCCGACAGATCCGACGGAACCTGCAGCACCTTGACCATGGGCAGCCGGGCCCTGACGGCGTCGCATTCGAACGCTGAGTCGTCGAGGAAGACCATGGAGTCGAGGCCGATCGAGAGATCGCCGGCCAAGCGTTCCAGGTTGTCGACCTTGTCCATCCAGTCGACGCGCCTGGCCGCGATGTCCTGGTCTCTCAGGACCATCTGTGGATGCGAGGAGAACACGCGATCCACGTCAGCCGCGTTGTTCTTCGAGCACAGGCACAGGAGCGCGCCGCGCCGCTTCAGGGCAAGAAGCTCGTGCTGGATGCGCCAGTACATGCTGCCCGGGTACGTGAATGGATCAAGCTTGATCCCGTCGTCGAGGTCCTCGCCCAGGACCCCGCCCCAGAGGGTGCCGTCGCAGTCAAGGACGATCGCTTTGTAGAACTCCGCTCCGAAGCCTCGCGTCGCATCGAAGACCTCGGCCGCGAAACCGTCCAGGAATGCAGGCGTGAACGGGGCGCGGAATCGCTCGTACGAGCGGATGTCATGGGCACGGTCCCAGCCGAGCCCCGCGCAGATCGCACCGGTCGAGACAAGGTGAACGTTTCCGAAGCGACCCGCCTCCTCCTGGGTGATCCGGTCGAAGATCTCGATCGCAGCGTCGATCTCGTCTGGCGGACCGGCGGTGGACGCGGCGGATCGGTGAAGGCGAGCCAGGAACACATCGTTGACGCCGTGTGCCTCGCCCAGGATCAGCGCGAGTTCGCTCTGGTAGCGCCCGGCCTGTGCACGCAGCGCATCATGATCGAACTCGGGGACCCTGGCCTCGAACGCGGGCAAGAACGCATCGAAGAAGTCCACCAGGATCATCGCATCGACGCCCTCGGCAACGAACCGCCTGACGTTGCCGATGTGATCGCCGAAGTTGCCGACGCGGGCTTCAGCCCGTCGCCCGAACCGCAGCGCGTGTTTCCGCAGGTAGGTCGCGAGCAGGTCGATCGTCACGTTCGCGGACAGGCCGAAGACGGTCGGGGTGCCGGTCGGCAGGGCTGCCTCCAGCTCTGAAACGAGGCGCGTCACCTCGCTCAGTGACGCTCCTGGTCGGCTCAGGGCGGCAAGGTTCGCATCGGGCCCGTGGCTCACAGCGTGAATTGACCGCCGTTCACCCGGATCGTCTCGCCGGTGATGTAGTCCGCCTGCGGCGACACGAGGAACGAGACGGCGCCAGCCACGTCCTCGGGCTGGGCGAGCCGGCGCAGGGGAGCCCGCCTGGCAAGGACCAATCGCGATTTCTCGGACAGGTCCCCGACCAGCGCAGTGTCGGTCATCCCCGGTGACACGCAGTTGACGGTGATCCCTGACGGTCCGAGCTCCACGGCCAGTGAACGGGCGAACGTCGCAAGGGCCGCCTTCCCGACGCCATAGGCCATCCACCTAGGTGTCGGGGCGCCATCGAGTTCGCCCGACGTGATCACCACGATCCGACCGAAACCCTGCGACCGCATCCCGGGGATGCACGCCTTCGCGAGCCTGAACGCGCCGCCCAGGTCCGTCTCGAGGTGGTCGACGATCGCGCTCCACTCGAGCGCTTCGAAGTCGATGGCTCCGATCGCCGGGGAGGCCGCGTGGATGATGGCGCCGATCCCGCCGAGCCTCCGGATGGTCGACGCGACCATGCTCTGCACGGCGACCGGGTCGGTGACATCCACTCGGGTCGCCTCCGCCTGTCCGCCTTCCGCCCGGATCTTCTTCACGACGTCCTCGGCGCGTGAGGCGTGGGAATGATAGGCAAGGACCACCGTGAACCCGTCGCGAGCCAGCATTCGGCAGATCGCACGTCCGATCCCGCCTGATCCGCCCGTGACAAGGGCGACCATCGGACGGGCCGGAGGAGGAGCCGCGTCGGGCCTGGGCGTCTCCATCACCTTCACCGTGCCCGTTCCCGTCAGCACCGCGACCTGTCGCTGGTTGACGATCCGGGCCTCGAGTTCAAGGAGGCGCTCTCGGTCGTGCTTGCGCACCACCGTGCCAGTGACCGTCAGCGTGTCATCCAGGCGGATGGGGTGAAGGAATTCGAACGCCTGGGATACCCACACAGCTCCCTCGCCAGGGAGTTCCGTTCCGATCAGGGTCGAGAGGAGCGACGCACCGAGCATGCCGTGGACCACGATGTCCTTGTACGGCGAGGCCTCGGCGAACGTCCGATCCACGTGCAACGGGTTGCTGTCGCCGGTGAGCTCAGCGAAGCGTCGGACGTCGTCCTGGGTGATCGTCCGGACCACGCTGGCCTGGTCGCCCACCTTGATCGTCTCGAATGATCGTCCGCCACGTGTCATGGCTGCGCGTCCTCCCAGATCCAACTCGTGGCACCGAACGTGAACCCGGCTCCGACGCCGGCCAGGACCAGGCGCGTTCCCGTTGTCAGCAGGCCCGCGGCATCGGCATCGGCAAGCGCGATCGGGATGGAGCCTGCCCCTGCGTTGCCGATCTGGTCCACGTTGGTGAAGGTCTTCGACATAGGGATCCGCATCTTGGCCATGACGTACGAGATGATCTGCAGGTTCGCCTGATGAAAGATGAAGAGATCGACGCTGTCCGGCGTCCAACCCGCTGCTTCGCACGCGCGACGGACCGTGCCAGGCAGGTGGGTCACCGCCTGTTTCCACGTCGCAAGGCCGTTCATCTCCATCCACCCAAGTCTGGCGTCGCCGCGATCAGCCTGCGTGGCATACGGAAATCGAGAACCGCCCCCCCGCAGTCGAACCGAGTCGACGTTCGAGGTCTCGGCATCGAACGTCGAGGCCTGGACGCCGCGGCCCGGCTGGACCGGACCCAGGACCACAGCCCCGGCCCCGTCGGAGAAGAAGATCGCCGTCTCGACGTCCGAATAGTCCACGTAGGGACTCAGGACCTCCACCCCGACGACCAGGGCGTAGCCGATGGACGCGTCCCGGAACATGCGATCGGAAACAGCGGTGATGGCGCTGACGAACCCGGTGCAATTGGCCTGCAGGTCATAGAACTGGCCGCCGTGGACGCCAAGGTCGCGATGGAGCCGTGCCGCCGCTGCCGGGAACAGGTAGCCCCCGGAGAAGGTGCTGACGACGATCATGCCGATCTGGTCGGGGCGGACGTGCGCGTCGGCGAGCGCCGATCGCGCCGCCTCCAGGGAAAGCGAGTCGGACGTCTCGTCCTCCGCGATCAGGAAGCGCTGCCGGATGCCGGTCTTCTCCACGATCCATTCGGGCGTGGTTGCCGTCAGCGTCGTGGAGCACAGCTCCTCATTCGTATGCCGTCGCGAACCGAGAGCCCGCCCGGTGCCAAGGATGCCGACGGCGACGGTCGTCATGAGGCCGCGACCTGGTCGATCCCAAGCATCTGCCGCAAGGGCAGGTTGCGCTGCTTGATGACACCGAACGTGGCTGACCCGCCGTGCCCCGGGTACACGATGGTGTCATCCGGCAGCGACATCCAGAGGTCCCGGATCGAAGCGACCAGTCGATCGCCATCCTCTTCCGGCCAGGCCATCCGCCACGTGTCGTCGCGGTACAGGGTGTCGCCCGTGAACGCCACGCCTCCGACCCGGATGATCACACTCCCGGGCGTGTGGCCGGGCACATGGATGACCGCGACACCATCGCCTGCCTCAGCGTCGTCGAAGGAGACGAACTGGTCGGGCAACCGGATCCTCGATGAGAGCTTCAGGGCGAGCATCCGAAAGTTCGAGGTGCGAGCCACCTTCTCGTCCGCCGGGTGGAGATGGACCGGGATCCGATAGCGTCGCTGGAAATGCTCGGCACTCCCAAGGTGGTCGAAGTGGCCGTGGGTGCAATAGATCGCCGTTGGCGTCAGACCACCTTCGTCGAGGGCCGCCTCGATCGAGGGCGTGTCGAGTCCCGGATCGATCAGCAGACACGTGCCCGACGCGCCGACGGGATAGAGATAGGTGTTCGCGGAGACCTCGCGGTTGGTGATGCGAATGATCGACGGCTCCCGGCTCACGAGTGGACGCCACCAAGGAAGACCGTCTGCGCGGTCACGTAGGAGCTCCGCGGCGATGCGAAGAAGTCGATGACATTGAAGACATCGTCCGGGGTCGCCAGGCGAGGGAGCGGCAGACCTGCCACCACCGCGTCGACCTTCGCGCGCGGCAGCTGGCGAAGCATGTCCGTTTCGAGGGCCGAGACCGCAACCGTATTCACGGTGATCCCGTAGCTCCCGAACTCCTTCGCCAGGACGCCGCTCAGGGTCATCGATGCGGCCTTCGAGGCGGCATACATCGAATCACCGACCGGTTCAAGGGTGGAGGCCATGGACCCGATCGCGATGATTCGACCGAAGGATCGCTTGCGCATGAGCTTGGCGGCCTCGCGCGCGACGAGGAGCGTCCCGAGGACATTGGTCCGGAGCATCTCATCGGCGCGCGCGGCTGGCATCAGCATGGCGTGGATCGAGGTCAGGACCGCCGCGTTGTTGATGACCACGTCCACTCGGCCGTGTGCTCGGGCGATGCCGATGAACAGGTCCCGGACCGCGCGCTCATCGGTGATGTCGCACGGTCGGTGCGCATACCGAGCATGCGCGAGGTCGCTCTGCCCTCGGCTGACGCCGACGACGTACGCCCCATTGCGCAGGAAGTGCTCTGTCAGCAAGCGCCCGAGTCCCCGGCTCGCACCGGTCACGACGACGACCTGGTCTGCGTAGCCGGCAGCGTCGCTCATCCTCCGCCCTCGGTGAGTTCCAGGATGTAGTCACGCAGGGTGGCGACGGTGTCATACGGCGATTCCGGACGTGACATGGCGCGATCGTCGGCAAGGCTGATGTTGAGGCCGTGGTCGACGTTCAGCGCTGCCTCCACATCCGTGATCAGGGAGACGAAGCTCAGGGAGTCGAGCATCGCGTCGACGCCGAAGAGTGCCGTCGTCGGTGTCGCCGGGATCTGGTCATTGGGCTCGCGCTCCGCGTTCAATGCCCCGATGGCGGTATAGATGATGGTCTCGATCTCGTCGCTTGTGAGCACGTCGGAGTCCTCTAGGTCTGGCCGATCAGGGCATTCATGCGTGGGAGTGACCGCGTCCGGTACTCGTGTTCCAGCAGGCCAAGGCAGATGGCATCCTGGAAATGCCCGCCGAGGAACAGGTGTCGGCGGAGCCGACCTTCCTCCTGCATCCCAAGGTACTTCTGCCATTTCGTCATGAGCGTGTTGTCGGAGGCCACCGTCCCATAGAGCCGCTGAAGCTGGAGTTCGTCGAATGCCAGCTGATACAGCAGCTTCATCGCTTCGACGGCGGCGGGGATCCCTCTCACGGCAGCGGGCTCGCCGATCAGGAATCGGGCCGGTTCCGCGTGTCGGTTCGCCATGTCGATGGCGATGAGCGAGAGCATCCCGACCGGCTGTCCCGAGGCAAGCTCGATGACGAAGTTGCGCTCGTTGTCCGGTCGTGAGCCTATCCACGCGGCCTGTTCGGCCACGGACTGGGCTCCCCGATGGAGGAATGCCGTTCGCTCGCTTTGGCGCCATGCGAACGTCAGCTCGGCGTCGGCGACTCGCAGCGGACGAAGGTTCACATACCGACCCCGAAGGGTCGTCGCCGGCTGAGGGATCATGTGGCGTCGAATCCGAAGGACTGCACCGCGCCGACGACGTGGTCCACCTGCTCATCGCTGAGGTGTGGCCCCATGGGCAGGCTCAGACATTCGCGATGGATGGCCTCGGCGATCGGGAACGCGCCTTCCGTGAGGCCGAGCGGTCGATACGCGTCCTGGAGATGCGGTGGCCGCGGGTAGTGCAGGAGCGTCTGCACCCCGGTCGCCGTCAGGTGAGCCTGCAGCCGATCCCGTTGCGTGGACCGGATGACGTAGAGGTGCCAGACGTGATCCCCTCGCGACCCCGGTCCGGGAAGGGTCAGCGGAAGATGACCCAAGCCGGTCCGATAGCGTTCTGCCACCAGCTGGCGTCGCTCGTTCCACTCACGGAGGTAGGGAAGCTTGACCCGCAACGTCGCGGCCTGGATCTCGTCGAGCCGACTGTTGACGCCGATGACGTCGTTCACGTACTTGACCCGCGAGCCGTAGTTGCGAAGCACCCGGACCTGGTCTGCGATGCTCGAGTCGTCGGTCGTCACGGCCCCGCCATCGCCGAGCGCCCCGAGGTTCTTTGACGGGTAGAAGCTCCACGCTGCGGCATCGGCCAGCCCGCCGACGGGCTTCCCGTTCCACGTGGCTCCGTGCGCCTGGGCCGCGTCCTCGACGAGCCACAGGCCTCGTCGCGAAGCGATCTCCCGCAGCGCGGTCATGTCAGCCGATCGGCCATACAGGTGGACGGCCACGATCGCCCGGGTCCGCGGGGTGATCGCCGCTTCGACCCGATCCGGATCGATGTTGAAGGTGGCGGGGTCGGGTTCGACCGGGACCACCGCGGCGCCGAGCCGCGTGACGGCCAACCAAGTCGCGACATACGTGCTCGACGGGACGATGACCTCGTCGCCGGCGCGGACGCCGAGCGCCCGGAGGGCGAGTTCGATGGCGTCGAGGCCATTGCCGACCCCGACGCACTGGGTCGTCTGGACAAAGGTCGCGAATTCCGCTTCGAAGGACTCCACCTCGCGACCGAGCACGAACCAGCCGCTTGAGAGGACACGCGCGATGCTTTCGTCCAGGGCGAGGCGGACCTCCTGCGTGGCGGCACCGAGGTCGAGGAACGGGACCATCACGAACGTCGTGCTGTCCGGACGAACTCGGCGTGATCGCGGATGTAGTCGTGCTCGTCGTATCGCTCGGAAGCGAACACGAGGCAGACTGAGCCGGAGGAGAAGTTCGTCAGGTCTCGCCACAGCATCGGGGGCAGATAGAGCCCGTAATACGATCGGTTCAGGAAGAAACTCGACCGTTCCTCACCGTCATCCACGTTGACTTCGAAGCTCCCGCTCACCGCGATGATGAACTGCTGCATCACGAAGTGCGCATGGCCGCCGCGCGTTTCCCCGCCAGGGATGTCGTACGTGTAAAAGGCGCTCTTGATCTCGAACGGGATATCCGTTCCGCCTTCGATCGGGGTCAGGTTGCCCTTCGGATCCGTGAACTTCTTCAGGTCGATGATTCGGGCCGGATTGTCGATCATGAGACGTCGAGCACCTAACGATTGGCTGCGCGATCCGCGACGGCTGGGTCGGACGCGGAGGGCGACCGAAAGAGCGTCCGAGCGCCCAGGAAGCTCAGGCTGGCGGTCGCGACGAAGGTGATCCCGGCCACGACCGTCGAGCTCAACTCCAGCCGGTCCTTCAGGATATAGACCAACCCGAACCCGAATGCAAAGACCGTCAAGTACCAGACCACATAGCGAACCCGTTGGTCGTACGAGGGTCTGGCTCGAAAGACGGCACGGGGGGTGACCACGACGGCGAACGCGATCCCCGCGAGGAATGCGATCGTGTAGGCGAGGGTCGAAGCCAGCACGAGGGAGAGGAGCACGAAGAGCGCTCCCGTCAGGATGGTGTTGATGCCTCCGACGACGACGAATCGGATGAGCTGACTCGGCGTCTGCCAACGACCGAGTCCCGTCACGGCTCGAAATACTCGTGGGTCGCGACCACTTCAAGCGGGCGACGTTTGCTGTTCTCATAGGTGCGCCACACGTACGAGCCCACGACGCCCAGGCCCAGCAGCAACGCGGACGTCGACCAGGCGATCGCGATCATCAGGGGGGTGTAGCCAGGCTGCTTGATCGCCCCGAACAACCACCCGAGGAACACGATGATGGCAATGAATGCCGAGAAGATCGTGCCGAAGAACCCGATGACCTGGAGCAGGATGATCGGCAGATCCGTGAATGCGAAGACGCTGTCGTAGAGGAGCCGCAGCTTGCGGCTGAACGTCCAGCCGCTTCGTCCCGAATGGCGCGCTTGCCGGTGGTACTCGACATACCGGCGCCGATACCCGAGCCAGTACAACAGCGCGATCAAGCTGGTATGCGTCTCCGGAAAAGACACGATCCGTTGCGCGATCTCGCGCGTGCAACCGAAGACATCGACACCACCGGTCGGGATCTCGCGATTGATGAACCGTCGGTAGAAGCTCCAGTAGAGGTTCGCCATGGCGGCAGACGACGCATCGTCATCTCGCCC
>JBBQLI010000035.1:0-27227 GCA_038327765.1 Candidatus Limnocylindrales bacterium
GGATGGCCATCGACGACCCAGCTGACCCCATAGGCCGCGGTGCCGATGACGAGCACGGCCGCGACGATGGCGGCCGCGACGAGGATGGTCCGAGCACCGAACCACAGAGCGACGGCCAACACATGTCGGCCGGTGGCTGCCGCCATCTCGTCGCTCATGCGCCAGCCGAGCACGGCCACCACGGGCATGCCAAGGAGTCCCGCGATCCAGCCGGTCCTAGTGTCGATCAGCAGACCACCAGCGGCGATCACGATCGAGATCGCGACGGCGATGAGCGATCCGACCGGACGGAGTTCCGCGAGGCGAGGCGAGTCCTGGACCTGTGTCGTCATGAGAGGTTCCTCGTGCTACTCTGATATAGCAAGTTATGGACCAGAAACCCGCTACTGTCAAGGCGCAAGTAATTGGACCCGGTGTGTCCGCGGAGCACGGGTCCGACGGTCACGCCCGCAGTTCGGCGACAGCGGAGGCGATCCGCCTCGAACTCTCCGAGGCGTGGGGCGAGATGGGCGCGGCCTGGGGGGTGACCCCGGCGATCGCCCGCGTGCAGGCCTACTTGATGGCGCGCCAGGAGCCGCTCACCGAGCGCGAGGTCCGCGAGGCGCTCGGCCTGTCACATCGGGCCGCCAGCCTGGCGCTTGCCGAAGCCGAGTCGTGGGGGATCGTCGAACGCGTCCCGGAGCCGCGCCGGGTCGGACGTCGCGGGCCGGCCGGCGTCGCGTATCTGGCTGTCGGCGACCACTGGCAGTGGTTCGGCCGAGTCATCGCCGAGCGCAAGGTCCGCGAGGGCGATCCGATCATCGGCGTCCTCGAAGCCAAGGAACGGGAAGCAGCGGCCGCGGTCCTCGCGAACCCCGACGACCGAGAGCTCGCCGCTCTGCGTGAGTGGCTCGCCACGTTCCTTGTCTTCGTCCGACTGTTCGATCGAGCGGTCGGCCTGGTCCCGCAGCTCGAGCCGCGCGAGCTGGAACGGTCCCTCCATCTCTTCGGACGGGTACCGGACACGACGATCCTTCGCCTGTTCGACCTCCTCGGCGGCCTGCCCGACGGCGATGTCCTCGAACTGGTCGAGGCGCTGTCACGCCTGTCGCCGACCGCGGCACGCCGCGCGACGAAGCTGATGTCGGGTGTGATCCGCACGGTCTCCCGCTAGAGTCCGCAGCCCCCGCCGCCCGCCGCCGGCCCCGCCGCCGAGCCGCCCGCCGCCCGCCGCCCGCCCCGCCACCCGCCGCGATAGGTCTCCCGCCACCCGCCGCGATACGTCTCCCAGGCTTATCTCCAGGCAATCGGCGGCTCTCGCTGGCAGTCTCTGCTCGCTCTGGCCCACAAGGCGTTCCCGAACCCCAGTCCATGCAGTCCGGGGTGCCTCGCGGGCGTAGATCTGGCGGTTCCAGGAATCGGTTCGAGTCACAACGCGGCTCGCAGAGCAGAGATAAGACTGGGAGTCTTGGGGTCGTTCTCGCGATGCCGCGTTGGACTGCCTCACCCGGCAGGCGACGTGCCAGAGCTCGGGGGTAGGCCGATGCGAGGCCTCGTGCGATAATCCGGACGCGCGCGGGGCTCGGCTGACTCGAACGGGCGAGGACCCCGGGGCCAGACCCGGCCGGCGAACCGAGCGCGACCACCGAAGGATCTCACGCACATGACCGTCGAAACGTCCACCTGGGCTACCAAGAAGGGTCTCGCCCAGATGCTCAAGGGCGGCGTCATCATGGATGTCGTCACCCCTGATCAGGCCAAGATCGCCGAGGATGCCGGCGCCGTCGCCGTGATGGCGCTCGAGCGCGTCCCGGCCGATATCCGCAAGGCCGGCGGCGTGGCTCGCATGTCCGATCCGGCGATGATCGTCGGGATCATGGATGCGGTGACCATCCCGGTCATGGCCAAGGCCCGCATCGGCCATTTCGTCGAGGCGCAGGTCCTCGAGGCGCTCGGCGTCGACTACATCGACGAGTCCGAGGTCCTCACCCCGGCCGACGAGAACAACCACATCGACAAGCACCTCTTCAAGGTCCCGTTCGTCTGCGGCTGCCGGAACCTCGGCGAGGCGCTCCGCCGGATCAACGAAGGTGCCGCGATGATGCGGACCAAGGGCGAGGCCGGGACCGGCAACATCGTCGAGGCCGTCCGCCAGCTGCGCGACGTGCTCGCCGAGATCCGCCGGCTCCGCGGCCTACGCGAGGACGAGCTCTTCGTCGCCGCGAAGGAGTTGCAGGCGCCGTACGACCTGGTCAAGGACGTGGCCGCGAACGGCAGGCTCCCCGTCGTGAACTTCGTCGCGGGAGGCATCAGCACCCCGTCCGATGCCGCGCTCGTGATGCAGCTCGGCGCCGAGGGCGTGTTCGTGGGTTCCGGCATCTTCAAGAGCGAGGATCCGGCGCGGATGGCCAACGCCATCGTGCAGGCCACCACGTTCTTCGATGACGCCAAGAAGATCGCCGAGGTCAGCAAGGGCCTGGGAGCCCCCATGCGCGGGATCGCCCTCGAGGAGATCCCCGACCAGGAGCGCCTCGCAGCCCGCGGTTGGTAGGACGACCCTCGGTCGCCCACCAGACGCCATGAGGATCGGGGTCCTCGCCCTGCAAGGGGCGTTCCGCGAACACCTCGAGACGCTCCATGCCATCGGCGTGGAGGGAGTCCGCGTGCGCGAACCCGCGGACCTCGACGGCGTGTCCGGTCTGATCCTGCCCGGCGGCGAAAGCACGACGATGCGGCAGCTCATCGACCGCTGGGGTCTGCACGATCCGATCATGGACCTCGCCGAGACCGGCGCCCCGATCTTCGGGACGTGTGCCGGGATGATCGTCCTGGCAACCGGGATCGCAGGCGGCGAACCGCCGATCCTGCCGCTCCTCGACGTCACGGTCGAACGCAACGCCTTCGGACGCCAGCTCGATTCGTTCGAGGCCGAGCTGGCGGTCCCCATCCTCGGCGACACGCCGGTCCACGCCGTCTTCATCCGCGCCCCGATCATCGAACGGACCGGGCCCGGCGTGGACGTGCTGGCGCGGCTGGACGATGGCCGGGTCGTGGCGGTCCGTGAGCGCAACATCATCGCCACCGCATTCCACCCGGAGCTGGCGGGCGAGACCCGCTTCCACCGCCTGGTGGCCACGATGGCCGCCGAACATGACGACCCGGGCGAGGGCTCCGGTCGGCGTCCGCATCCCACGCGTCGCGGCAAGGCGGCCCGATGACGCCGAGACCCGCCCGATGACGCTCCCGCGCGCGGCGCGCCCAAGCGGCAAGGTCCGTGCCGCGCGACTGACGGACCTCGCCGCGCTCGGCGAACTGTCGCGGCTGTGCCAGTCGGACAGTCCAGAGACGCGTTCGCTGGGCCTGCCCTTGTCCGGGCCGCCGATCGGCGTGTTCAGCCTGTTCCGCCTCCCGCTCGGCGCGTTCCGACCGAACGACCTGATGTACGTGTACGAAGACGAAGGCCGTCTCGCAGGTCTGATCCGTGTCGAGCGCGAATCCGTCCGGGATGAGTGGACGATCGTGGAACTCGATGCGGTCGGGATGGGCGACGCAGGCGACATCCGGTATCGGCTCGTGAACCAGCTCCTGCGCGAAGGTGCGAAGCGCGGTGCCGCGCGGTTCCACGTCGCGTGTGCCGACGCCGACGGCAACGTCGAACTCCTGATGCAAGCGGGGTTCATGCGGTACGGGGAGGAGCAGATCCTCGTGCGCAGCGACGACGACGCGCTCCCGCCGCCGTGGACGGACAAACGCGCGGCGGCCGCGGGGATCAGGCCGGCGGTGGCCCTCGACGCCCTGGCGCTGTCTCGGCTCTATGCAGCGGCGACGCCTCAGCCGGTGGTTCGGCTGGAGGCGATCCGGCTTGCCGACTGGGAACGCCAGCATGCGAACTGGCGCATCCCACGGTCGAGTCTGGCGCCGATCCTGCGGTTCGCCGATGTGGAGGCCTTCGTCCAGGAGGCGCCCGGTGGTGGGCGCGATGGCACGGATCTGTGCGGCTTCGTCCAGGTCGGGGTGGCCAAGGAGGACCAGCCGCACTACATCAAGGTCATCGCGAAGCCCGAGACGGATACGACGTCGCTGGTCGATTTCGGCCTCGGCGTCATCGCCGCACGTACCTCGAAGGACGGCGGCGGGAGGCACACGCACCACGGGGTCATCGCTCCCGTGCGAACCTACGAATCGCCGATCGATCGACGCTTGGAGGAAGCGGGCTTCGATGCCATCGCCAGCGTCACGTTGCTCATGAAGGAAACCCTCGTCCGCGTCGCCGAACCGGCCCTCGTGCCGGCCGGCGTCCGCTAGTGGAGGACTCCGTGGGATCCGACGACCGACCGCTCGAGACCGTCGACGATCTGGACGTGCTGCTCGCAGCGCTGCCACCGGAGATCGTCGCGGCCGTGAACGCGCTGCCCGACCGGACCGCCCTCATCGAGGTCGTCATGGACCTCGGCCGGCGACCCGAGGCGCGCTTCCCGGACAGCGAGGTGACGCTGCTCGACCGGGAGATCGTCGAGGCCGACCTCGATTTCGTCGTCGAGCACATCGGTCAGTTCGGCGACGACAACCGCGCCGGCATCGAGCGGACGCTCCATCGCATCAGCGCGATCCGCAACCGGGCCGGCAAGGTGGTCGGGCTGACGTGCCGGATCGGGCGGGCCGTGTTCGGCACGATCGAGATCATCAACGACTTCGTGGAGACGGGGAAATCGATCCTGATCATGGGTCGCCCGGGCATCGGCAAGACCACGATGCTGCGCGAGGCGGCGCGCGTCCTGGCCGACGACATGGGCAAGCGCGTCGTCGTGGTCGACACGTCCAACGAGATCGCCGGTGACGGCGACATCCCGCACCCGGCGATCGGCAAGGCCCGCCGCATGCAGGTGCGCACCCCATCGCTCCAGCACGAGGTGATGATCGAGGCGGTCGAGAATCACATGCCGCAGGTCATCGTCATCGACGAGATCGGGACCGAGCTGGAGGCCCAGGCTGCCCGGACCATCGCGGAGCGCGGCGTCCAGCTGATCGGAACCGCGCACGGCAACAACCTCGACAACCTGATGCTGAACCCGACCTTGTCCGACCTGATCGGCGGGATCCAGAGCGTGACCCTCGGCGATGAGGAGGCGCGTCGCCGACGCACGCAGAAGAGCGTGCTCGAACGCAAGGCGCCACCGACCTTCGATGTCATCGTCGAGATCCAGGACCGCGAGCGGGTCGTGGTCCATGCCGATGTCGCCGAGGTCGTGGACGCGATGTTGCGCGGCGATCCGGTCGCCCCGGAACTGCGCTGGCGTGACGAAGAGGGTGTCCATCGCTCCCAGGGTCGACCGCGCCCATCGCCGCGCGAACAACTGGGCACGGAACGGTTCGCCGGTCTCGTCGGGACAGGCTCGCCGTGGCGGATGGAACCGGGCTGGCGAGGCGACGGTGCGTCCCGGACCGGTGGGTTCCGCGAGGCCGACCGTGGCGCCAGCTCTCGGCCGGGCTATCGACCGGGTGCCTCCGGCGGCTGGCGGCAGACCCGTGGCGGGTCGGGCCGCGAACCCGCCCCGCGCGGCCAGTCGGAGGGACCCGCATCGGGCGTGATGCCCGGTGAGCGGTTCGCAAGCCAGCCATTCGGCTCGCCCGATGCGCCGTTCATCGTCGGCGACATCGCCGACCGAGGACCGCTGGAACGGGCGAACGGGTCGGCCGTCGCGGAAACACGTGCACGCGAGGCCCGCGAATTCGACCGCCAGAAGGCGTGGCGCGACCAGGCGGCCCGGGCACTGACCGCGCTCAAGGCCGATGAGGGGACGGGTCCGGTCAACGCGGAGGACCTCGACGAGGACGACGACCTCGATCGCCTGCCGATCGGCATCGAAGAGGGGCCGCGCGGCGAGTCCGTCCTGGTCCCGGGCGGCTCGCCACTGCCGACGCTGCGGATCCTGCCACAGGGCGTCAGCCGCAAGCGCCTGGAACAGGCCATCCGCGACCTCCAGCTCCCCGTCGTGATCGCCCGGGACGTCGACGAGGCGGACGTGGTGATGACGCTCAAGAACGAATACAAGCAGAAGACCCCGATGCTGCGCGACGCCGAAGATCGGGCGATGCCGATCTACGTCCTCAAGAGCAACACGATCCAGCAGATGCAGTCGAGCCTGACCTCGATCTTCTCGCTGGAGATCGACCCGCGCGAGGCCGCGATGCGCGAGACCGAGGACGCGATCGGGCTGGTGCTGCGCTCGTCCGAGGCCGTGGAATTGGCGCCGCAGAACGCGTACATCCGTCGACTCCAGCACCAGATGGCCGAGCGAGCCAACCTCGTCTCGCGGTCACGCGGCCGCGAGCCGTACCGGCGGGTCCGTCTCTACCCGGATGCCGCGCGGAGCGGATGGCGGTAGGCAGTCCGTCTCGGGGTGGCGGGGCCTGGCGCCGCCCGCCGGAATCCGCCGGACCGAACCGTCGCCGTCTGCCGCCCGCCGCCCGCCGGATCCCGAACCCGCCCCGGCCGTCGGCCGCGTACGGAGCGTGCGAGATACGACCCCCAGTCGTGCTGTGCCGGGACATCGAGCCCCGATCCCGACATGCACGGGCCGTCACGTGTTCCCGAGCGTGGATTCGAGTGGGTGATGACTCGGATCCCTGCCAGTCAAGGTCCAAGCTGCGCATAACACGACCGTCTGTCGTGGATCGCACGATCGGCGCGGGCGCCGCGCCCCGCATCGGGTGATCGCGGTCGCACGATGGCCCGCAGTCGCACCCTGCGCCTGTGATACGCGGTTTCGCGACGGACGGCTCGTGGATCGGCGACCGGTATGCAGAAACGGTCGGATGCGAGCTGGGTTCACGCTCGGACGTTCCAGGAATGCGTGTGCGAGACGCACCGACGCACAAACGCTCGCCGCTCGCCGCTCGCCGCTCGCCGCTCGCCGCTCGCCGCTCGCCGCGCCGCGCCGCGCCTCGCGCGACACGGGCCGCGCCTCGCGCGACACGGGACGAACGCGCCCGCCTCGCACGATCGGTTCGATCGTCCGGCCTCAGCGCAGCTCGTGCCGAAGCGCGGATCGTGCGGCCAGCATCCCACTCATGCCGTGGACGCCACCGCCGGGTGGCGTCGATGACGAGCACAGGTAGATCCCGGCGCTGACGCGATACGGGTCGAGAGTCGGCCACGGCCGAAAGATGAGCTGGCGGATGTCCTGGAGCCCGCCGTTGATGTCGCCCCCGATGTAGTTGGCATCGGAAGCCTCCATCTCAGCGGGTGAGTGCGTGGACCGCGCCAGGATCCGGTCGCGGAAACCCGGGGCGAACCGCTCCACCTGCGCTTCGATGCGGTCGGTCATGTCCACCGTGGAACCCGCAGGCACGTGGCAGTACGCCCAGGCCGTGGCTTTCCCCGCCGGCGCGCGGGTCGCGTCCCACGAGGCGTACTGGACGAAGAGGACGAACGGGCGCTCCGGGTGCCCGCCGGCGGCGACGGTCGCTTCGCTCGCGGCGACCTCCTCCAGTGTCCCGCCCAGATGGAGCGTGGCTGCACGACCTGCGCCCTCCGCGGCCCACGGGACCGGCCCATCGAGCGCCCAATCCACCTTGAAGACCCCCGGCCCGTAGCGGAAACGCGCCGCGCGCGACCGTACGGAAGCCGGCAGGGCGTCTCCCCCGATCGCGAGCAGCTGGCGGGGCGTGACGTCGAACAGGGTCGTTCTGGCTGGTGGCAGGTCCGCAAGCGAACGGACGGCATGGTCGGTGACGATCTCGCCGCCGAGTGCGATCAGCTCGCCGGCGAGCGCGTCGGCGATTGCCTGGGTGCCGCCGCGGACCATCGGCCAGCCGACCGTGTGTCCGAACGCCGCCAATGCGAGTCCGAACGAGGCACTCAACGGTCGATCGAGCGACAGCATCGCGTGCGCGCCGGCCCCGGCGAACAGGGCCCGCGCCGGAGCGCCGCGGAACCGGTTGCGCGCCAGACCGGCGATCGATCGCAGCCCCGGGATCCCGAACTGGGCGAGGAGGATGGGGTGTCGCGGGAGGTGCATGACGGGGCGCAGGAGCTCGTCGCCGAGGGAGTCGCCGCCTTCGACCAGTGGGCTGAACAGTCTGGTCCATTCCTTGCCATCCACCGCGCCGAGGCCCTCCGCGGTCGCGGCCAGGGAGCGCTCCAGGATGGCTACCCGACCCCCGTCGAGTGGCTGCGCGAACGGCGCGTCGGGATGGATGAACTCCACGCCGCGAGTGGTCAGATCCACTCCCCGAAAGAACGGAGAGGCGAGTGCCAGCGGCACGATCGTGGCGCACGGGTCATGGCGGAACCCGGGGAGCGTCAGCTCCTGCGTCCGGATCCCGCCACCGACCGTCGCGGTCGCTTCGTAGACACGGACCGATCGCCCGGCACGAGCAAGCGTGACCGCGGCCGCCAGCCCGTTCGGACCTGCCCCGACGACGACCGCGTCCAGGGACGACGCGGTCACGAGGATCGGCCCCTCAGCCCCGGTAGATCAGCTGGGCTGGTCGACCTTGTTGCTCGGGTCGTTGATGTTCGTGACCTCGATCATGAGGTCCTGGTTCGCATCGAACCCGCCCATCTCCCACGCGACCAGGTAGCCGGCGTCGGCGACCCAGATGTTGATGGATGCCCCGGCCGGGAAGGCCGCGCCAAGGGTCGGGAAGGTCGTTGCGTCGATCTTGAGGTGATGCGCCTGGACGCCGTTCTTGCTCTCGACGCCCTGATCGGCGCCGACGGCGAGGTGACTGAAGTCGAGGCCGGCGTACGCGCGCAGGATCAGCGCCGGGTCATAGGCGAGGAGCAGGGTGCTCGCCAGCGCATCCGGGACCGCCGTGAACTTGCCGTCCGGGCCGTCGGCCTGCCACGCCTTCTTGCCGACGATGACGATGCGTGACTGGACGGTCGTCCCGTCGTCGGCGAACGTGGTGATCGCCTTCGACACTTCAGGCTTCGTGACCACGACGCTCTTGTACGTCACCACGCCGTTCGTGGCGTACGACGTCTGGTACGAGTCCACGCCGGGGATCGCCCCACCGAGCGTGCTCAGGTCGAAGGTCGGGATGGCGCCCGGCACGCCGGCGACCGGCGTTGGCGTCGCGTCCCCGGTGACGGGCGCGGGCGTCGCGTCCCCGGTGACCGGTGCAGGCGTCGGCGCGGCGGTCGACGATCCGCCACTGCATGCGGCGACGATCAGGACGAGCGGCAGGGCAAGCGCGGCGCGGTGGCCGGCGCGAAGGGTTCGGATCATGGCGTGGGTCATCCCCTTTGATCGCCGGTCATGCGCCGGCGCGGCTCGATGATGCTGGGCGCGGGCTGTTCGCGCAAACGGACCATCGCACCACCGCGGGTGGGACCGTCGGGTGGGCGACTGGTCTCCAGATCGGGCTCAGCGCGCTGCTGCGGCGATCCGGGTCAGCGCGTCGAGCGTGCGGTCGACCTCGGCGGCGGTGTTGTAGTGGACGAGGCCCAGTCGCAGCACGCCGCCTTTGTCGGCGCGACCGAGGCGCTCGATCAGACCGGTCGCGTAGAAGTCGCCATCCCACGCGAAGATCCCGGCACGCCCGAGTGCCTCCGCGGCAGCCCGGGGAGTGACACGGTCGAGCGTCACGGAGACGGTTGGCACGCGCTCGTCGAACCGCCGGCGATCCGTGATCCCATAGGTGGCCAGCCCGGGGATCGCGTCGAGCCCCTCGATCAGCCGGGCGACGAGGGCGCGTTCGTAGTCCGCGATCGCGGTCATCGCGGCCACGAGTTCGCGCCGGCGTTCGCTCGCGTGCGAGGCGCCCGGGGCGTTCGTCACATCGCCGTAGGAACGGCCGATGTCGCGCAGGTAGTCGGTGGCGGCCAGCGTCCCGGCCATCGATTCGACCGATTGCGTCCCGGTCTCGAACCGGTCGTGCGCCGGCCGAACCTTGAAGACCGGCAGCGAATCGAGGATGTCTCCCTTGCCGTAGAGGACACCCTGGTGCGGCCCGAACCACTTGTAGACCGAGGTCGCGAGAAAGTCCGTGTCGAGCGCCTGGACGTCGATCGGGCCGTGCGGCGCGTAGGCCACGGCATCGATGAACGTGAGCGCGCCCACCTCATGGGCGCGCGCCACGATCTCGGCGACCGGGTTGATCGTGCCCACCGCGTTGCTGGCGTAGCCGACGGCCACGAGCTTCGTCTTCGGGGAGAGTTTCGATTCGAGGTCCTCGAGGTCCAGCGTGCAGTCGTCGACGCGGATATCGACCTTATGCGCGGTCACGCCACGATCCGCCGCCATCGCTTCCCACGTGGAGACATTGGCCTCGTGGTCCAGCGTGGTCACGATGATCTCATCGCCAGGCCCGAGGGTGGCGCCGATGGACCGACCTATGTGGAGCGTCAGGCTCGACATGTTCTGCCCGATCTTGATTTCGTGCGGATCCGCCGCGCCCACGAAGTCCGCGACCGCGGCATGCGTCTCGGCGATGATCGCGTCCGAACGCGCGCTGGTCGTGAAGGCTCCCTCGGTGTTGGCGTTCGAGTCGCGGTAATAGGCGACGACCGCGTCGATCACGCGCTGGGGGACCTGCGTCCCGCCGGGTCCATCGAGAAAGACGACAGGTCGGCCGTCCTGCTGACGGGCGAGGGCCGGGAACTCGGCGCGCAGGGCGTCGACATCAAACGCGGGCATCGAACCTCCTGGGGTCTGCTGACGATCGCGAGCGTAACGCGATGCGTGGTGGCCGGTGTGCGCCCCCGGGCACGGGTGCCCGGGGGCGCGTGGCGATGCTTGGATCACCTCGATCGCCATCAGGCGACGAACGCCCCGCCAGGGTCATTCAGCCGTCGATCGGCTCGCGGCGCGTTCCATCCAACAGAGGAGCCGCACGCTGGACGTCGGATGGCGCTGGATGTGGTCCATTCAGGGCCGGGCCCGGGGTTCCCGCGTTACGCCCGCGTTGCGCCGCGAACCTCAGGCTTTCGCCGAGGCCGCCGGCACGCTCGCTGCCGGCGGCTGCCCACCAGCGCCACCCAGGGCGATCGTCCGGATCTCCAGATCGCGCTGGCGCGAGCGACGCTCGATGCGCGACATCACCAGCACCAGGACGAGCGCCCCGAACACCACCATCAGTGCCGTGACGACCGTCAGGACCACGAGCTTGTCGAAGTAGGAGAGCAGCGCAGCCGTCAGGGCTTCGGTCGAATCGATCGACTTCGAGACGCTCCCGATCAGGCCGAAACCCAGGACCCACCCCCCGAAGAACGACACGAGCCAGCTCCCGACCAGCCCGAACCACGCCAGCATGACCATCCAGAACCCGCCCGCTCTCGGATCGAGCCGGTAGAGCGCGTTCTGGACGATACCCGGCACCTTGATCAGGTTCCAGAGCGGGATCAGCGGGTAGATGAATGCGCGGGTCGGGGTGATCCCCGGGTTGCCGCCGCCGAGGGTCGGGATGTTCGAGATCACCCGGCTCAGCCAAGCCGCGAAGAAGACCAGCGCCGCGACGGCCGTTCCCAGCCGAAGCAGGGCCACGCCATTCTCGGCCGCTGCGCGCTGGGCATAGGCGGACTGGTCGAAGACACCCGTGGCCACGATCGTGGGGACCTGCGCGCGTAGCCAGTCGACATCCTTGAGGGTCGCGATCACCTCGAGGAAGCCCGCGACCGCGAAGCCCACCATCAGGGTCGCCGCGACCACGAACAGGAACCACGAACTGCGGTAGCGGGCGACCGTCCGGTTGGCCACGGCGGATTCGACGCGCAGATCGGCCATCTCGCCGGTCGCCTGCGCCTGCGGCGCGCCGCACTTGTAGCACGTGCCGTTGCGCTGCCGGTTGATGGAATGGCAGGTCGAGCAGACCCAGACGTCAGTCACGCGCGCAGCCTAGGTGGTCCGGATCACACCGGGTCAGTGCTCAGTAGTACCAGTGAAGGTCCAGCCCTCGAGTCGGACGGCCGGCACGACGACGCCGCCAAGGAACCCACGGAGCGTCTTGCGCTCGCGCGCGACCGCCACGGTCCCAGCCAGGGCATCGAGATAGCTTTGCGTATAGCGCAGGTTCCGGACAGGCCCGACGATCTTGCCGCCCTCCACGAGGAACGTCCCGTCGCGGGTCATCCCGGTCACGATCGCCAGCTTCGGGTGGACCGGGTTGGTGTAGTGGAAGCGGGTCACCAGCAATCCACGATCCAGTCCGCCGATCAGCTCCTCACGGCTGGAGGTGCCGGCGGTCATGACCATGTTGAGCGGGAAGGGACCGTACGGGTTCGGGGCCGGCAGACCGTGGCCGGTGGAGGTGACCCCGTCGCGTCCCGCGGTCTGCGCGTCGTAGACCACGTGCTGGCAGCGACCGGCATCGATCAGTGAGACCTGCTGCTTGGCCACGCCCTCGTAGTCGAACCACATCGGCAGGCCGGCCGGATCCTGTCCATCGTCCACGATCGTCACCAGATCGGACCCGATGCGTCTGCCCGGCTCGAAGAAGCTGCGCTCCTCCTGGACCGCAAGGGCACTGAACCCAAGGTAGCCGAGCATGTCGAGGATGTCGGTCACGGCATATTCCTCGAGGACCACCGGGTAGTCGCCGGCATCGATGGCGACCGCGTTCGCGGTGGCGCGTGCCTTCTCGGCGGCTTCTCGTCCGATGGCCGCGGCGTCGATGCTGGTGGCGTCGACCGAGACGGACTCGGCATAGCCGGTACCGCCATTCGGACCCATCGACACGGTCAGCAGCTGCGAAACGGTACGCGTGCCGGCTTGCCGGGCACCCGCCGAGTTGGCCACCGCCACCGTCTCCGTGCCCGCGGAGAACGATCCGTAGGCGGTGACCCCGGCCGCATCCGCGGCCGCGATGACCTGGCGGACACCTTCCGCGCGGGACTCCGGACTGGATGCCGCGGTGTTCGCGCTATACCCGGCCGCGACGGCATGCGCGGTACTGGGTCCCGGCAGCCCGCTCCAATCCTCGAGTTCTTCCACGACACCGGCGATCGCCGCCGCGTTGGCCGCCAGGCGCCGCAGGCCCTCATCGTCGGTCCGGCCCGACGACGCCACGCCCACCCGCTTCCCGACGACGAAGCGCAGGTTCACCACGACATTGGTCTCGGCCACGTTCTGATGGATCTGGCTGTTCGCAAACCGGGTGAGGGCGGCGTCCTCGGCCATGACCAGGACCTCGGCTTCGCTCGCGCCCGCCTTCATCGCATGGGCGAGGGCCGCCTCGGCGAGGACCGTGGCGTCGTGCGCTCGGTCGTCGTTCATCGATTCACCACTTGCCGACGCCCACCTGGACATTGCGGAACCGGGCACCCGGGACAGCGTGCCCGACATGCCCGGTCTGCCCCGGCTCGCCCTTGCCGCAGTTCGGCGTGCCGAGCATCACGTAGCTGCGTTCATCGCCGACCGCGTCGCACGACCGCCAGAACTCGTACGTGATCCCGGTATAGGTGGGGTTCTTGAACAGCCGCCCCTTCTTGCCGCCCTTGATCTCGTAGGCGACCTCCGTGGCGAACTGGAAGTTGAGCCGCCGGTCGTCGATCGACCAGCTCCGGTTCGATGCCAGATAGAGGCCATCGTCGGTATCCGCCACGATCTCGTCGAGGCTCATCCCGGGCTGGGGGAGCAGGTTGATGTTCGTCATGCGGATGAGCGGGATCCGGTTCCAGCCATCGGCACGCATCGCCCCGCCGCTCTGGCGGCCGATCCGTGGGGCGGTCTCGCGACTCGACAGGTAGCCCACGAAGATGCCGTCCTTGATGAGCGGGACGGCCTGCGCGGCCACGCCCTCGTCGTCCCAGCCGAACGTGCCCATGCCGCCGGGCGCCGTGGCATCGGCGACGATCGTGATCAGGTCCGAGCCGTAGCGGAAGCCGTCGTCGAGCTTGTCCGTGGTCAGGAAGCTCGTGCCTGCGTATGAGGCTTCGGTCCCGAAGACGCGGTCAAGCTCCGTGGGGTGACCACAGCTCTCGTGGACCTGGAGATAGAGCTGTGACGGGTCGAGGACGATCGTCATCAGGCCCGACGGGCACTGTGGCGCGGTGAGCAGGGCAACGGCCTCGTCGGCGAGGGGTTCGGCGTGGTCACCGAGGCGCAGCCCGCGGATGTACTCGTACCCGGCCTGGTTCCAGCCGCCGCCGGAGTCCGGGTAGGAGCGCCGCTGGTGCTCGTCGCCATCGACGGCGTTCGCCTCGATCCCGGATCCGACGTGGGTGATGACCTGTTCGGTGTAGCTGCCGTCGGTGGCCGCGAACGTCTTCCATTCGCGCTGGGCCGCGTACATCGACTCCGTGAAGGCGATGCCCTTCACTGCGCTGGCGGCCTGGTCGGCGGCAAGCAGATCGCCGATCTTGCGTTCGAGCGGGACCGTGAACGGGTCCTCGATCAGGGGGGTCTCGTAGCGTCCGTGCGCGGGTGGCCGGTCATCGAGCACGGTGGGCTGACGGAGAGCGGTGGCCGATGCTCGAGCGATGCGAACGGCTTCGCCCGCGACGCGATCAGCCTCGGCGACGGTGAGGATGTGTGAGGAGGCGAACCCCCACGCGCCGTCCACAAGGACCCGGACGCCAAAGCCTTCGCTTTCATTCGAGGCGACGCCTTCGACCCGTCCGGACTTGATGGCGATGCTCTCGTCGAGGCGTCGGACGATGCGGGTGTCGGCATACGACGCGCCCTTGGCGGAGGCGGTATCGAGGGCTCGTTCTGTCAGGTCTCGCATGTGCCGCGGCAGCCTAGCAGAGGGTCCCCGACGGCCACCACTCCGTCACATGCCGTAGTGCGTCCAAGCACCGCGCGGGATGAGCGTCCCTGGGGGCCCGTGTCGAGTGCCGGCTCGGTGCTAGAAGACGGGCGTGCCGGCGACGGCCTGGTACGTCAGGTAGAGCCCGAAGCCGAAGACGACGACCGCGGCGCCCAGTGGGACGAAGGCGCCGAAGCGGCCCATGGACGAAGCGGGATCGAACTTGTCGAGGCGACCGCGGGCGAGGACGAGGGTCAGGCCGATGCCGCCCATGACGAGCGCCATCCCGAGTCCGAATGCGACGACCAGCACGAACCCGAAGGCGGGCCGGCCGGCTGCGATGGAGCCCAGCAGCATCAGCAGTGCACTGGTCGAAGGGATGAGACCGCCAGCCAGACCAAGCACGAACAGGCTGCGCCACGTGATAGTCGAGCCGGTCGGCGGAAGGTGGCTGTGCGTGACACCGCCGTGGCTGTGCGATCCGGGAGCGGGTGTCGCCTCGTGTTCATGGGCATGCTCATCCTGGCCGGTGTCACCGTGCGAGTGTGCGTGAGGCTGCTGCTGCTCAGGCTCCGCGGCGTGCGGGTGGGCGTGCGCGGCGGCCAGCGTGAGACCGGTGGTCGCGGCGGCCCGGGCCACCCGCCGTCGACGCCGAACCTCGCTGATGAGCATCCAGCCGCCGATCGCAACGATCGAGAAGGCCGCCACGATGGGGGCCGTGCGCACGACGACATCTGGCGCCAGGACACCTTGGGCACCGACGATCAGCGCGGCCAGACCCAGGATCCCGAGGGTGTGCGACAGCGTGACCGACAGCCCGAGTCCCAACGCGTGCACCGCGGTCCCTCGACTGCCGACAAGGTACGCAGCCATCAGGGTCTTGCCGTGGCCCGGGGATAGCGCGTGTCCGGCACCAAGGACCACCGCGGTGAGCAGCGACACGAGGAGCACGAGCGGCGTCAGGTCGACGGTCCGGAAGATCGCCGGCAGGTCCGAGGCGGTGACGCCCCCAGGCACGATCCCTCCCGCACTCACCGGGGCCGGCGACGCATTCGGCGCGGAAGACACGGCTCCGGGTTCCTCGATGGCGCCACCGGGCACGGGCGTCGCGTCCGGGATATCGAACGGCGCGAGGGTGATGCCGCCCGGCGTCGCCACGAGGGACGCGTCGTCATCGGCCAGCGGCTGGGCGATCAGGTCCGTCGGGTAGGTGGTCAGCCGCAGTGACGGCGAGGCGCTTCGCAGCGGGGCGCCAGTCACGGCGGCGATCGTCGTCCCCGAACCGACGCTGACGATCTCGCGCCAGCCGATCCGCTCCGGGAACGAACGGTCCTGGAACGTGATCGGGGTCCTGTCGGCGATGGGCGTCCCGAGGGCTGCCACGAACCCGCACACGATGCGCATGGTCGACAGGCCACCGGCGCCCGGCGGGAACGCCAGTCCGGCCTCCGCGAGCGCGATCCGCTGGACGACGCCGCCGACCGTCAGGGAGAGCGAAGGAGCGAGCGTCGTGCACGCCGCGACGCGTCCCGCCTCGAGTTCGGCGGCCGAAAGTGAGCCGTCACCGTTCAAATCCACGGCAAGGCGAGCCTGGAATGCCGGGATCTCGGCTTGATCGATCACGACATCGAGGAGGACCCGGTCGGGATCGACCCGGATCCCGGCATAGTGGTTGATCGTGTAGTTGCCCAGCGGGTGACCAAGCGCGAGCCCGGGTGCCAGGAGGACGGCCAGGATGGCAGCCAGGACGGCCACGGCTCGGCGCAGCGGGGTCGCGAGATTGCTGCGTTGTCGTCCCATCACAGCGAGAGTACGTGGCAGGTCCCTCGACGGATGAGTCGCTGTGGGACCGATGCGCCGCCGAAGCGGCAGCGTGCCTCGGCTACACTCGGGCGGTGACATCACCCGGCTCGCCAACGCGCGGCAGGTTCATCACGATCGAGGGTCCCGAGGGTTCGGGCAAGACGACGCAGGCCGAACGGCTTGCCGCGGTCCTGCGCGCCAGCGGTGAGACCGTCCACCTGACCCGCGAACCGGGCGGGACGTGGCTGGGCGAGCGGCTGCGCGAGATCCTCCTGGCCCGGACCGGATCCGCGGCACGGACCGATCCGCTCACGGACGCGTTCCTGTTCGATGCCGCGCGGCGCCAGCTGGTGACCGAGATCATCCGACCGTTGCTCGATGCCGGGACGACCGTGGTCTGCGCCCGTTTTGCCGATTCGACCCTCGCCTATCAGGGCTACGGCGCCGGCGTCGACCTGGTGGACCTGCGCTCGCTCGAGGCGATCGCCACCGATGGTCTCGTCCCGGACCTCACGATCCTGCTCGATCTGCCAGTCGAGGCTGGGCTCGCGCGCAAGGCGCCCGGCGACATCACCCGATTCGAAGCAGAATTCGATCTGGCCTTCCATCGACGCGTCCGCGACGGCTTCCTCGCTCTTGCGGTGGCGTCGCCCGGACGGTTCGTGATGGTCGACGCGAGTCAGGCGGCCGATGCCGTTGCCGCGGCCGTGGTGCGTGCGGTCGACCGCATGCAGTCACGGAGTGAACCGAAACCGCTCCCGGAGCGCACCCCCCGATGAGCGACGACAGAACGATGCTCACCTTGCGAGCCCCGTCGGCGGCCGATGACGCCGATCGGTCGGTCCTCGTGCGAGTCGCGAATGGGGAATTGGACGCGCTGGAAGCGCTATACGAGCGATACAAGACGATGGCTTATTCGATCGCCTACCGGATCACGAATGACGCGACGCTTGCCGAGGACGTCGTCCAGGACGCGTTCCTGGGCGCGTGGCGCAACGCCTCCCGGTACATCGAGGGTCGCGGGAGTGTGAAGACCTGGCTGCTGTCGATCGTCCATCACCGCGCCATCGATGCGGTCCGTCGTCGTCGGCCGACCACCGAGCTGCCGGATCACGAGGCGGTCCCGCCGCCCGCCTTTCGGGCCCCCGACGTGTGGGCCGAGGTCTCGGCAGGCCTCGATGCCGAGACGGTGCAGCGCGCGCTTCGCGTCCTTTCCGATGTCCAGCGCGAAGCGATCGAGCTGGCCTACTTCAGCGGTCTGACGCAGCAGGAGATCGCCGAGCGCACCGGAGCGCCCCTCGGGACCGTCAAGAGCCGCATGCGGCTGGGTCTCCTTGCGATGCGCGGCGCCATCATCGGCGAGGACGGCGATCGCGACGCCAGCCTCAAGGCTGGCCTTCGATGAGTGACACGATGCATCCCGCCGAGCTCACCTGCGACGACGTTCGCGAGTCTGCGGGCGCCTTCGTGCTGGGTGCGCTCGAACCGGCCGAGGAGGCCGCGATACACGCACATCTCGCGACATGCTCGGACGCCCATGCCGAGATCGCCGAACTGGGTTCCGTGCTGCCGATCCTCGATGCGTCGGTGCCGATGGTCGAACCGTCGGCCGGGCTGAAGGGTCGGATCATGGCGGCGGCAGCGGCCGATCTGGAAGGCCGTGCGGCACCCGCGTCCACGACCGCGTCGCCGGCAGTCGTCTCGACAGTGCCCGCGCCCGCCCGGGCCGAGGTGGCCGCGCCCGCTTCGGAAGCCATCCCATTCCCCAGCGCCGCCGAGCGCACCGCTCGCGCTGCACGCGCCGGCACCCGAACCTGGGCGCTGCGCATCGCGGCCGTCCTGGCCATCGCCGTCCTGGGCGGATGGAACGTGCTCCTCCAGGGGCAACTCGGACACGCCCAGACCTACGAACAGAGCGTCGCCCAGGTGCTTGACGTGGCGGGCAAGACCGGTTCCGTCACCGCCGTCCTCACGGCGAAGGGCGCGAGCAGCGCCGCCGGTCTGGCGGCCGTCGCGGCGGATGGGACCGTCTCGATCGCGATGCGCGACCTGGCGCCGACGACCGGAACCCAGGTCTATGAGACCTGGATCATCGGGCCGGACAAGGTCGCGGTCCCGGTCGGCGGCTTCACCGTGGGTAGCGACGGGACCGCGTACTTCACGGCCGCTGGGCTTCCCGCGGTCGCCGGGAATACGCTCGCGCTCACCCTTGAACCGGTCCCCGGAGCGACGAAAGCAGCCGGGCCGCTCGTGGCGGCGGGTGCGACCGCCGGCTGATCAGCCTTCGCTGACCGCCGCCGACATCATCTGACCGCCCCCGGTCGCCTTCGCGGCGGCAAGCGCCGCATTCGTTGCCGAGATCAGGCTGCCGGGATCCGCGCCATCCGCCGGGAACAGGCTGATGCCAGCCGACACGGTGATCGGCTTGCCACCGACCGCAGCCAGGGCGGCGACGCCCGCGAGCACACGCTCAGCCACGACACGGCCTGCCGCGCCGGGCGCGATGACCACGAATTCGTCACCACCCACGCGACCCACCGTGTCGACCAGGCGGACGGACTCTGCGAGGACCGCCGCCACCTGGCGAAGGACGTCGTCGCCGGTCGGATGACCGAGGTCGCGATTGGTCGCCCGAAAATCGTCGATGTCGAACATGAGCAGCGAGACTTCGCTGCCATGACGACCGGCGCGAGCAAGCTCGAGTTCGAGCACGCGGCCCACCGTTCGCTCGTTGGCGAGACCGGTGAGCGGGTCGCTGTGGGCCATCCGCTCGAACCACTCGGAGCGTTCGGAGGCGGTCGACGCCAGTCGCGCGCGATCCACGGTGAGGGCGGCCAGACCCGCGAACCCGGCGAGCGCCTCGCGCTCCGCGTCGCTCAGCACGCGGGGAGCGGCCCACCCGAAACCGATCGATCCAAGCGACATCTCGACCCCGCCGCCCCACACCAGCAACGGCAGATAGGCGCCGACGAACGATCCGCCCTCGGGCGTGGCCGCTTCGCGATCGAACGTCGAGATGCGATCGGCGGCCGCGACCGTGAAGGCATGGGTCGGGTCAGCGACCTCGGCGTTGAGGGCGAGCTGGGCCGCATCGTCCATGCCGATCGAGGCGGCCACCACGAGACCCGCCCGATCGGGATCCTGGATCAGGACGGCGCCCATCGCGGGATGCAGGACATCGGCCGCAGCACCGAGCAGGACGGCCAGCGCCGCGTCGAGATCCGGGGCCGTCGCGACATCGGCGATGGCGTTCGCGAGAGCGATCCGCGGATCGCTGGACGGTGCGTCGCTCGGCACGGTGGACTCCTGCACGCGCATGGCTGTCGGGGTTCGCATCGTACACCGCGCGAAAATGCGTTGACCGCGGTCGCCCGCGGCACCGATACTCCGCCCGATGAAACTCGTTGTCGCCATCGTCCATCACGAAGACGCCGCCACGCTGGTCGACGCCCTGCTCGACAAGGAGTTCCGCGCGACCAAGCTCCAGAGCTCCGGTGGATTCCTCAAGCAGTCGAACGCGACGATCATCCTTGGCGTGGAGGACGCCGAGGTCGAGGAAGTCATGGGCATCGTCCGCGACAACTGCACGTCGCGGACGCAGACGGTCAACCCGATGCCGCCGATCATGGAGCCCGGCGAGTTCTTCATGCCCTATCCCCTCGAGGTGGAAGTCGGTGGCGCGACCGTCTTCGTGCTGCCGGTGGAACGCTTCGAGCGGCTTTGACCGGGTCCGTCCACCTGCGCGGGGTTCTCCTCGTGGCCGGCACGGACGACGCTGACCGTGCTCGCGGGTTCCCGTTCGACATCCCGGTGATCGCGTCTCTCGGGGAGCTGGAGTTCACCTCGCCCGTCACGTTCCTCGTCGGCGAGAACGGCTCCGGCAAGTCCACCTTCCTTGAGGCGCTGGCTGTGGCGGCCGGTTCCGTGGCGGTCGGCAGTTCGGAGCTGGGTCGAGATCCCACGCTGGAGCCGATCCGTGCGCTCGCCCGGGCGATGCGTCTGAGCTGGACGAAGCGGACGCGGCGCGGGTTCTTCCTTCGTGCCGAGGACTTCTTCGGGTATGCGCGGCGGCTGACCGGCATTCGTGAAGGGCTGGAGCGCGACCTCGCGGAGGTGGACATCCGCCACGCCGGCAGCTCGGACTACGCTCGGGAGCTCGCGCGATCACCGTTCCGCAAGGAGCTCGGTGCCCTCAAGGCGAGCTATGACGGCGAGCTTGGCGACCGCTCTCACGGGGAGGGGTTCCTGGACCTGTTCCGCGCCCGGTTCGTGCCGGACGGGCTCTACCTCCTCGACGAACCCGAGGCGCCGCTCAGTCCGCTGCGGCAGCTGGCGTTCCTGTCGATGCTGCGCGAGTTGGTCGACGGGCAACGTGCGCAGTTCATCATCGCGACGCATTCGCCGATCCTGATGGCCTTCCCTGGTGCGACGATCCTTGGCTTTGACCAAGCGCCGATCAGGAACGTTCGATACGAGGACCTCGAGCACGTGACGATCACCCGCGACTTCCTGGCCGATCCCGCCTCGTACCTGCGGCGGCTGTGATGGGCCTGTTCGGCTGGGTCGACGCGCTCGAACCTGGTGCCCCGGATGTCGTGGCGGCGTGGCGCGGCATCGACGAGGGTCGACTCATCTCCGTCAGGCGCGAGGTCCGTCGTCGCTCCGGTGAGGGTACGGCGGCCGGCATCGCCGCGCAGCTGGCGAACCTCGCTGATGCGCTGACGGCCATCGTGGAGGCACTTCCCGATGAGGCGTTGACGCTCCCCGGCGGCGAGGGCGATTGGACCGTCACGCAATGCATCGGCCACGACTGCGAGTCGCGCGTCGGTTTGTGCCTGGCTGCATCGCTTGCGGCGGCAGGTCGCTGGCCGGCGGATGCTCCCACGGTGGTCCAGGGGATCGCCGGGTCCGCCGACGCGGATCGCGCCACGTTGCTGCGGAAGATCGCGCAGAGCCAGCGGCTGGTGGAGCGGGCGGCACGGACCGTCGCCGGTCACGAACTCGAACCGTGTCCGCTCGATCACCCGCAGGTGGGTCGCCTTCGCTGCGGGGAGTGGTTGCTCTTCGCGGGCGTCCACGACCTGATGCACCTCGATCAGCTGCATCGACTCGTCGACAAACGCGGGACGGCGCCATGAGCCCGTTCCGCCCGGATCTGGTGGACTGCTGGATCATCCGGCCGGCCGGCGACGGCCGCGAGATCCTTCTCTTGCGTCGGGCGCCTGGCCGGATCCTGTCGGGGCTGTGGCAGTGCGTGTCCGGTTCGCTGGAGGATGGCGAACGGGTCACCCAGGGCGCATTGCGTGAACTGCGTGAGGAGACCGGTTTCGATGCAGACGCCATCGAGGCCTTCTACGACCTGGACCTCGTCAACCAGTTCCACGAGCCGTCCGTGGACGGCATCCTGAGCGCAGCGGTCTTCGCGGTGCGCGTGCCGGCCGGAGCGGAGCCGCGGCTCTCGCACGAGCACGATGCGGCTCGCTGGCTCCCGGTGGACGCCGCCTATCGCGAGGTGGTGTGGCCTGGCTATCGGACCGCCATCGAACGCATCCGCGACGACCTCGGCGACCCGGAGCGCGTCACCTGGTTCGAACTGACCCTCGATGGCGATCGCCGACCTCCTCCATGACCGACGAGGGCTGAGCCACCGCGTGGGACGCCTGAAACCGCGGCAGGATAGACTGCGGGCACGAGTCAGGCGGACGGCTCGGGGCGAGGACGGAGGACCTCCATTGATCGATGGCAACCCGGCGACCCGACGGATCTTCCGTTCGAAGGTCGACACGATCAGGCCCACCTACGGGTTCGAGGACGTCTCCCTGGCGCCCGGCACGGACACGATCGAGCCGGCCGATGTCGACCTGACCCAGACCCTCGCCGGCATCGACCTCGCGATCCCCATCCTCGCGTCGGCGATGGACGCGGTGGTGGATCCGCGGATGGCCGGTGAGCTCTCGCGGCTTGGCGGTCTCGCGATCCTCAACCTCGAAGGGGTCCAGGCTCGCTACGACGACCCCGATGCCTTGCTGGCCCGCATCTCGGCCGCGCCGGACAGCGAGGTCCAGGAACTGCTCGCCGAGGTCTATGTCCAGCCGATCCGCGAGGACCTCATCGCCGCCCGGCTCCAGGCGATCCACGACGCGGGTTCGAAGGCGGCGGTCTCCGCGACACCGGCTGCGGCGCGACGCTTCGGCCCGTTCTGCGCCGAACACGGCGCCGACCTCTTCCTCGTCCAGAGCCAGGTCTCGAGCGCGCGCCACCTCGCGAGCGGCTACGACCCGCTCTCGCTCGAGGAGTTCACACGCTACATGCCGATCCCCGTCGCGGTCGGCAACACCACCAACGCCGAGGCGGCGTTCGCATTGATGGAGCAGGGGGCTGCCGCGGTCTTCGTGGGCGTCGGTCCCGGGGCCGCGTGTACCACCCGCGAGGTGCTCGGCATCGGCGTCCCGCAGGTCACCGCGATCAGTGATGTGGCGGCCGCCCGCGATGCCTTCTTCGCCGAGACCGGCCGCTATGTCCCCATCGTCGCGGACGGCGGGATGCGCCGCGGCGGCGAACTCGCCAAGGCGATCGCGGCCGGCGCGGACGCGCTGATGATCGGCTCGCCGCTGGCCCGCGCCGAGGAGGCGCCCGGTCGCGGTATGAACTGGGGGATGGCCGCGCCTTCGCCCACACTCCCCCGCGGGACGCGCATCCGGGTGGGGACGATCGGTTCGCTGGAGCGGATCCTGTTCGGTCCGGCCCACGTCACCGACGGCAGCGAGAACCTCGTGGGGGCGCTGCGTCAGTCGATGGCCGCACTCGGTGCGCGGACGCTGCGCGAGATGCAGCGCGTCGAGATGGTCTACGCGCCATCCACCCAGACCGAAGGCAAGAGCTGGCAGCGGAGCCGCTGACCCACCCTCGAACGAGGAGCGTCACGCCCATGACGACCCGGCGCGCGCTCCCTCCGACCCTCCTGGTCGTGCTGACGATCCTGGTCGTCGCGTGCGGTTCGTCGGCCCCGAAGGGCACGTGGACGATCGCAACGACCACCTCGGCGCCCGCCGCGCCGTCGACCCAGGCGTCCGCGAAGGCATCGGCGGCGCAGTCGGCTGGGGCATCGACGCCGGCCTCGGCGCAGCCGTCGGGTTCGGTGGCTCCTTCCGAGGCCCCGTCCGCGAGTCCGGTGGTCGTCGCCCCGAACGACGCCTACACCCTCGTGGGCACCAAACCGTGCCCGTCGAGTCGGTTCACCTGCACGACCCTCGCCGTCCCGAAGGATCACTACGCCGCACCGGGCGGCCCGACCTGGGACGTGACCTTCGCGATCCAGCACGCGGCGAAGCAGCGCAAGGGCACGTTCGTGGTCATCGTG
This sequence comes from Candidatus Limnocylindrales bacterium, assembly GCA_038327765.1. GTDB lineage: Bacteria > Chloroflexota > Limnocylindria > Limnocylindrales > CSP1-4 > SPCO01. Next base: position 23,837 of record JBBQLI010000035.1, read on the forward strand.
GGCGGGCCCGGCGGGAGCGGCGTCTCTTCGGCGGACGGCTACACCGATTACTACAGCAGCGCGATCACCGATGCCTACGACATCGTGTTCGTCGACCAGCGCGGGATCGGGCTGTCCGGTCCGATCCAATGCATCAACGCCGCGGCCACCTACTACGGCGACCCGAACCGGCCGCAGATCCCGTCCGAGCGCGCCGCGGCGGCCACGGCAGCGAAGAGGTTCGCGACCGACTGCATCGCGGAGGCTGGGATCGCCAAGGACGATCTGCCGCTCTACGCCACGCGCCAGGCCATCGAGGACCTCGAGGCGATCCGAAGCTATCTCGGTGTGGACATGCTCGACCTTTACGGGGAGAGCTACGGGACGCAATTCGTCCAGACGTACGCGGCCGCCTATCCGGGCCACGTCGCGGCCCTGTTCGTCGACGGGCCTGTGGACCTGACGATCGACGGGATCCGCTACTACGTCGAGTCGACGCGGAGCGCCGAGGACACGCTCACCACGGTCCTGCGCTCATGCACGGCCGATCCCGTCTGTTCGAAGGACGTCAAGGGCGGTGATGCCCTGGCTGCATACGACGCGCTGCGGGCGGCGCTGACGGCGGCCCCACTCACCTTCGACTACCCGATGGGCGATGGGACCACGCAGAGCCGCACGCTGGCCGCCGCGGACCTTGAGAACGCCGCGTTCGGCTACATCTACAGCCCGGGTGACCGCGAGCCGCTCGAGCGGGCCGTCGCCTCGGCATCGCATGGCGATCTCGTGCCGATGGCCAAGCTCGCGTACGACAGCATCGGCATCGACCCCGACACGCTCAAGGCCGAGGTGGATCCCACCTGGTCGGACGCGATGTACTACGCGGTCGAGTGCCAGGACTACGCGTTCTACCCGAAGGCCGGGGACCCCGACGCCCGCCTGACGGCCTGGCTCAAGGCCGGCGCGACGGCCGGCATCGACGATCTCCGCATCGGGACCAGCTTCTATGGCGACATGCCGTGCCTGTACTGGCCCACGGCCACCACCAGTGATATCCGACCCGGACCGCTGACCGACACGCCCTACCCGGTCTTCGTCCTGACGTCGACCACGGACCCAGCCACGCCGATCGTCGGTGGCTACCGCATCTACTCGAGGCTGAACGATGCGTACTTCTTCCAGACGCTTGGCGGCCCGCACGTCATCTACGGCTGGGGCAACGACTGCCCGGACACGGTCATCTCGGACTACCTCGCGAAGGGCACGCTGCCGGCGGTTCGCATCACCACCTGTGATGGCAACGTCGCGAGCGACTACGTGGCGAACCCGCCGCAGACCGCGTCCGGGTACAGGAACGCGCTGACCCTGATGCGCTCGATGGACGACCAGCTGCTGAACACCGACGACTATCTGGCACGTCTCGACAAGGATCCGATCGCCTCCGGCTGCGACTACGGTGGTCGCGTGACGTACACCCCGACGGCCAGCGGCACGTCCCTCGCGCTCGACGGGTGCGCCTATGTCGACGGGCTCGCGCTGACCGGCACCGGCACGATCGACACGAACGCGGGCACGCTCCGGTTGAATGTGCGCAGCGGCGCCGATTCGCTCGACTACCGGCGCGCCGCGGATGGCTCCACCCGGGTCACAGGCCGATTTCACGGCCGCCTCGTCGACCTGAAGGCCGCGGCCTGACGCCGGGCGATGCGATGGACGAGGCGCTGGTCGACGATGGCCGGGTCCTGCGGCTCGAGACGCGCGGCCGGACATCCGGGCAGGCCCGAGCCGTCGCCGTGGGCTTCGTCGCCGAGCCGGATGGCAGCGTGCTGATCGCCGCCGGCTCGGATGCCACGGCCTGGGCTGGCAACCTCCTGGCCGATCCGGCATGTCGCGTCGAGATCGCCGGGCGACGCTATGACGCCGTCGCCGAACGTCTCGATCGCGAGGACCACATCCGCACGATCCGGGCGTTGATCCTCCGCTACGGCACCCCGTCGGAGGACCTCGGCCGTGGCCCGTCATTCCGTCTCCGACCGCTGGTCCGCGACTGATGGCGATCGAGCTCGACGAGACGGTCGTCATCTCGCGGCCTCCGGCCGATGTCTTCGCGCACCTGGCCGCGGTGGAGACCTGGCCGGAGTGGCTGATCGCCAGCGGGATCATCGCGGTGACGCGGCCCATGGGCGCGGGCGCCCTGGCGGCGGGTTCGACCCTCGCCATCGAGCAGCGGCTTGCCGGCGTCCGGACAGCGACGTTCGATGCGTCCGTCACGGCGTTCGACGCTCCGCGCCGGCTCACCATCAGCGGCTCCGACCGCGACGGGATCAGCGTGACGATCCATGCCACGCTGACCGCCGACGGGGCGGGGACAGGGCTTCGCTGGCAGCTGCGTATCGGTCTGCCGTTCAAGCTCCGGATCTTCGAATCGATGGCGGCGCCGCAGGTCCGTCGTGCAGCCGCGCTCGACCTCGAGGCCTTCCGTCGCAGGCTCGGGTCGGTCGCCACGGACTGACACATGGCCGCGGTCGGGTGGCGGCGGCGATCGGTCAGTGGTCCTGTGCCCGCACTGACGTTCGCGGGCTGACGCCCGACCTGGACGACATACATCCTTGTGGCATGGATCACATCGGACTGCTCGCCGCCGCCATCGGCGCACTCTTCTTCCTGGACCTTGCCGCGGTCCATCTCGGCTCGGATGACCGGAACCGCCGGGGCATCCGCCGCCCTCGCTAGACTCGTCGCATGACCGACGCGACCGCCGCCCCGAGCCTCTATACACGCGCCGGCGGGATGGCGTTCTTCGAGCGGCTGGTCGCGCGGTTCTACGCCGGTGTCGAAACCGACCCGATCCTTCGTCCCCTCTACCCGGAGGCAGACCTCGCGGGTGCCACGCAGCGCCTGACGCTGTTCCTGGCCCAGTACTGGGGCGGCCCCACCACCTACGATCAGGAGCGCGGACACCCGCGTCTGCGGATGCGCCACGCGCCCTTCATGATCGGCCCGGTCGAGCGCGACCGCTGGCTGGTGCACATGCGGGTTGCGATCGCGGAGCTTGCACCTCCGACCGATGTGGCCGCAGAACTCGAGCGCTACATCGGGATGGCCGCCGAGGCGATGCGCAACCGCGAGTAGCGCGGGGACGCACGAGTCCGCCTTCGCCGCGAGCTGTCCGCCATTCCTACATCCACGGGACCGTTATGCGGGTTCCGGGCCAGGTGAGCCCACCCATGCACGGTCGCGATGCCGAAGCCTGTGAGACGCGGCATCAGCGGACCGCATTCCCGGCGCTCGTCGGCGTGGTGGCCGCTTAACGTTCACCCAGGTGTCGATCTGGCGGACGAGCTCGGTTCGCGCCCGCGGCCCCCGCCGCGCCCGCGGCCCGCCGTCCCACCCCCCGCCCCCGCTCCGCCGCCCC